>DASYSH010000031.1:0-1842 GCA_036003525.1 Gemmatimonadaceae bacterium
TATCATCACGAGCTGTGGGATTACAATATTCACGTGGCGGAAGACGCGGTGAAGCTCGGGTTCGGCGAGGTGCAGTTCGATTACATCCGTTTTCCGGAACCGTACAAATCGCTTCCACCGCAGGTTTTTCCGGATCAGAACGGACAGAACAAAGAGCAGGCGCTCGCGGATTTTCTCTCGACGGCGCGCGCGCGGCTTTCGAAACTCGGCGTGCGCACGACGGCGGATATTTTCGGCCTCGTGACGACCGTCCCGAACGCGCTCGAAGTCGGCCAGCAGTGGGAACATCTCGCGCCGGTCACCGATGTGCTGCTGCCGATGACGTACCCGTCGCACTATCCGCCGGGCTCGCTCAACATCGCGCATCCGAACGCGGAGCCGTACGCGATCATTCACGCCGCGATCGTCCGCGCGCACGAACGCGATTTGAAGCTCGGCCTGACCGGCGAGCGCGTGCGGCCCTGGCTGCAGGCGTTCACACTCGGACCGCCGGCATACGGGCCGGATCAGATTCGCGAGCAAAAGCGCGCCGTGTACGACGCGGGATATGACGGGTGGGTGATGTGGAATCCGGGGTCGAAGTACGAACCGTTCTTGAGTGCGCTCGAAAAGACGACGGTTTCGCACAAGAAGCCGTTTGTGCCGGGGCCGGATAAGAAGTAGCAGTTTGCCGTTTGCAGTTTACAGAAGACAGGAAGCGCATAGCTCTCACCGACGTCAGGAAGACCGACAACAGGAAGCTCTCAGCTGCCATGAGCTGCCGGTGTTCTGTCTTCCTGACGTCGGTTCGAGCTTTGAGCCGCCTGTTTTCTGTGAACTGCGCTTCACTCGACTTCCTTCCCCCCTCTCTCTCCGATTCGTAGCTTCTCACCAATGGAGCTGCGCGATCAACTACAGCAAGCCCTCGGCACCACGTACGACGTAGGCTCCGAACTCGGCGGCGGCGGGATGTCGCGGGTCTTCACCGCCACCGAAACCGCGCTCGGCCGGAAAGTCGTCATCAAAGTCGTGCCGATGGAACTCGGCGCCGGCGTGAACGTCGACCGGTTCAAACGCGAGATCCATCTCGCGGCGAGCCTGCAGCATCCGCACATCGTGCCCGTCCTGACCGCCGGCGAGATGAGCGGCGTGCCGTACTACACGATGCCGTTCGTCGAAGGCGAATCGTTGCGCGCAAAAATTTCGCGCGGCCCGCTGCCGGTCGCCGACGTTGTCAGCATTCTGCGTGACGTTTCGAAAGCGCTCGGATATGCGCATGAACGGCTCGTGGTGCATCGCGACATCAAACCGGACAACGTCGTGCTCACCGGCGGCGCGGCCGCCGTGATCGATTTTGGAATTGCGAAAGCGCTCAGCGCATCGCGCGCGTCGTCCGAAGACGGTTCGATGCTCACCCAGATCGGGACGTCGATCGGCACGCCCGCTTACATGGCGCCCGAGCAGGCCGCCGCGGATCCGAGCGCCGATCATCGCGCTGACATCTACGCGTTCGGCATCATGGCGTACGAGCTGCTCGCGGGTCGCACGCCGTTCGCGGGTCTGGCGCCGCAGAAGTTGCTCGCCGCGCATATGGGCCAGAGTCCCGAACCCGTTTCGAATTTGCGCCCCGATACCCCGCCGGCGCTCGCCCATCTCGTGATGCAGTGTCTCGAGAAAGATCCTGACAAGCGTCCGCAGAACGCCGCGGAAATCAGCCGCCAGCTCGACTCCATCACGAGCACCGGCTCGCTCGAATCGATGCAGGCCCTCTCCGGGCCCGCCGCGCTGCGCCGCGCGCTGATCATTTGGGCCGCCGCGTTTGGCGCGATGTTCGTCATCGCGAAAGCGGCGATCGTCGGGATC
>DASYSH010000032.1:0-9594 GCA_036003525.1 Gemmatimonadaceae bacterium
TTCGTCGTCGACCCAGAGGACGGTCTTTGGCGCGGGGGGCATGCTGCGAATCTAACGGTTCGCGGACGGCGGACGGCAGACGGTGGACGGCGGTGCAAAACCGCCGTCTGTCGTCCGCCGTCTGCCGTCACTATCATTGCCGCATGCTCGGCCCCCCGCCATACACACTGACCGCGCCGGCGTTCGCATTTCGCGCGCTCGCGTCGCTCGCCGCCAAGGCCGCGCTTGGCGGACCGCGCGAGACCGCGCTCGCAACCCTGATTGCAGCGCGGCTCGCCGCCGGCGCGGCTCCGCCGCTGACGCTTGCGCCTCCGCTGCGCGCGGCGCGCGCCGATGCCGCGCGCGTCTGGCTCACGTCAGTCGCCGTCCCGGCACCCGTCCGCGCCGCGATCGGGAAGCTGATCGACGCCACCGCCGGAAACGACACCCGCGCGATCGGCGCGACGCTGGCGAAGGTGACCGACGTCACGGCGCCGTTGCTGTCAAAGGGTGCACGTTCCGAGCTCGATCGACTGGCGGCGCGGTTCGAAGCGTAGCCCCGGATGGTTCGAAGGGGCTGTCCGGTGACTCAAACGTTGTTGCCGTCTTAGCTTGCCGCGCCATGAGTGCCATCCGTATGATAGGTGGTCGCTCATCCCCCATCAGCCTCAAAAACCCCATCGTTTCGTCCGTGTTGCGTCCTACCGACATCTCCCCGCTCGCGCGTCTGGTGCGCAGGGTAGACGCCGCCTCCGATGGGGAGACGGCGCCGGATTCGTTCGCGACCGGGTTCCCGAGCGTCGACAAATGGCTGGGCGGCGGATTCCGCCGGGGCGACCTGATCGTGCTCGGCGGCGAGGTCGGCTGCGGCAAGTCGAGCCTCGCCCTCGCGATGGCGCTTCGCATGGCGCAGGCGGGCACGCACGCCGCATTTCTCACGCACGAGATGTCGGTCGAGCGCGTGATGGAGCGCGCGCTGGCGATCGAAGGCCGCGCGCGCATCGATGAAATCCGCCAGGGCACTCTCGACGAGTTCGCGCGCGCCGCGGTCGGCGCGACGGCCGTCCGCCTGCGCGACAGCGCGCCCGTGGTCGAGACGCTTCCGCGCGGCGGCACCGATGCGCTCCGCAGCGCGCTCCAGCGCACACTCGATTTGCAGGTCGCATTCGTCGATCCGCTTCAGGCGCTCGGGGCCGGCGCAGCCGTGCAGGACGAGGATCTCGCCGCCGCCGTGCTGGCGCTCAAGGCGCTGGCGATCGAACTGAATGTCGCGCTGGTGGTGACGTCACATTTGCACGCGTCCCCGGCCGGCCGGCCCAACCAGCGTCCCGCGCTCGATGATTTCGGCGCGCTCGGCGCGGTAAAGCAGCACGCCGACATCGTGCTCGGCGTGTATCGCGAGGAGATGTTCCAGCCGAACTCCGGCGTCGACGGCGCAACGGAACTGCTCGTGCTCAAGAATCGCAACGGCAACACCGGCTATCTCGACTTGTACTTCTACAAGCAGTGGCTTCGTTTTGAAGACATGCTCGATCCCGATCGATAGGAGAATGTGATGAGAAGCATCGGACGATTGGCGATGGCGCTGACGCTCGCGGTTTGGGCGCTCCCCGCTTCCGCACAGCAGAAACCGAACGACAAGATTCAGGCGAGGCTGTCCGAGAAAGTCGCTTCGAATCCGGGTTCGGCCGAAGCGAATCGCGATCTGGGCGTGTGGTATTACAAGGCCAACCGGTTCGCCGAGTCGCGCGTGCCGCTGGAGATGGCGCGCAAGATCAATCCAAGGGACGGAGTGAGCGCGCTGTACGCCGGCCTCGCGGCGGAGCAGATGAAGGATTACGCGGCTGCGAAGGACGCGTACAACTCATATCTCGCCGTCGGCAAGACACCCAGCGTGCGCAGGGACATCCGCGGCCGGCTCGTCGTCGTGACGACCGAGGAAGCCAAGGCGTCGGCGAAGGCCGCCGTTTCGAATGAGAGCAAAATCGCGCAGGTCGCCGGAACACCGACGACCGTCGCGGTGCTTCCGTTCGCGATCAATTCCGCAAACCCCGACTACGCTCCGCTGCAAGTCGGCCTGTCGGATCTGGTCATTTCGGATCTGGCGAAGGTCAAGCGGCTCACGCTGGTCGAGCGCGACAAAATTCAGGCGATTTCGGATGAAATCGCGCTCGTGAAGAGCGGACAGGTTGACGCGACCTCCGCGGTGCGCGCCGGCAAGCTGATTCAGGCCGGCACGATCGTGAAGGGTTCGCTCCTGAACACCGAAGGTCAGAATTTTACGCTGACCTCGCTGACGGTCAGCACGCAAACGTCGCAGCAGGTCGGCTCGGGATTGAACGAGACCAAGACGATGGACCAGCTCTTTGCCGCGGAGAAGGATCTGGTCGCGGCGACGTTCAAGGACCTGGGGATCACACCGACACCGGCGGAGCAGCGCGAAGTCGACCGCCGCCCGACGCAGTCGCTGCAGGCACTCCTCGCATACAGCCGCGGACTGATGGCGCAGGACGCGGGACGTCTCGACGAAGCGGCGCGCTTTTTCGACAACGCGCGCTCGATCGATCCGGGATTCAGCGCGGCGCTCCAGCGCGCGCAGTCGACGTCGGCGCAGCAGCAGGGCACGACGGCAAAGATCGAGTCGAGCATCAAGGCGTCGTCCGAAGGCGCGTCGACGAACGCGGCCGTGACCGGAAATTCGAACAATGCGCCGCTCAACAACACGCTCAACACGGTCATCGGCGACGTGAACCCGACGACGACCAACGCCGTCGCAACCACCAACACCACATCGGCGGCCCCGCCGACGACGCGGCCCGCGGCAGCTGAGGCGACCGGAACCGATCAGCCTGCGCCGCGCACCGGAGAAGTGACCATTGTCATTCGCAAGCCGTAAAGGAGACGCGACGATGCGCCAGCGCATTCTTCCGATCGTTCTGCTCGCCGGCCTCGCCGCGCCGCTCGCGGCGCAGGATCCGTCGAACACCGCGATCATTCTCGATCCGCAGTACGTGAGCTACAAGCTCGGAACCGGATCTGCCGCGCGAACGATCACCCAGCTCGGCGTCCCGTTCGCCGTGATCGTGCCGTTCAGCGACCGGTTCAACATCGACATTTCATCGAGCTACGCCAACAGCCAGGTGAAAGTGCCGGGCACGGCGACGAGCACGATCACCGGGCTCACCGATTCGCAGGTGCGCGGCAACTTCACGCTGGGCGACAACGCCGCGGTAATTACGCTCGGCGTCAATCTCCCGACCGGCCAGTACAAAGTGCCCGACGGCCAGCAGGCGGCGGCGGGACAGATCGGCAACGACTTCCTGATCTATCCCGTGACGTCGATGGGAAACGGACTCGCTGCGACCGGTGGTCTTGGATTCGCGTGGCCGATCGGCGACTGGAACCTCGGCATCGGCGCGAGCTTCCGCTATTCGACGGCGTTCGACGCGTACCAGGTGCAGACATCGGTGCTGCGCTTCACGCCTGGAAATGAATCGCGTGTTCGTGTGGGACTCGATCGCCCGATCGGCGACGGCAGCTTCAACGTGTCGGTGACCTATTCGAAGTTCGGCAAAGACCAGGCCGATTCGACGACGTTCGCGACGGGTGACCGCGCGCTCGCGCAGGCCGCGCTCGCAGTGCCGGTGGGCACGAACAGCGACATTCTGCTCTCCGCCTGGGATCTCTATCGTGGTTCGGGCCAGCAGCTCGGCGCGCCGTCGCCGTGGGAAAATGTCGGCAACGCAGGGATCGCGCTCGGCTGGCGCGCCGGCGACGTCTATATCCAGCCGAACATCGAAGAGCGCATTTGGAATGTCGACGGCAACAAGGCCGGACTGCTGACCAACGTCGGCCTGCGCCTCCGCTTCGATTGGATCGGACTCAGCATGAATCCGAGCGCGACGTATTCGATTGGGTCGCTGTATACGATCGGGCAGCCGGCGACCGACGTGACAGGGTTCAAGGCGTCGTTGCTCATCAGACTGCACTAGGACCGAAGTTCGAGGTCCGAAGACCGAAACTGCGAAGATCAACGGGCGCCCAGAAATGGGCGCCCGTTTTTTCGGACTTCGGTCTTCGGACTTCGGTCCAGTCACGCTGTACCAACCCGCGAGCAGGCTCTATCTTTACGCCCATGGCCGGCCATTCCAAGTGGAAACAAATCAAGCATTACAAGGCAGCCACGGACAAGAAACGTGGCGCCCTGTTCACCAAGCTGATCCGTGAAATCACCGTCGCCGCGAAATTCGGCGGCGGCGATCCGGACGGCAATCCCCGCCTGCGCACGGCGATCGACAACGCGAAAGCGCAGTCGATGCCCAAGGAAAACATCGAGCGGGCCGTGCTCAAAGGCACGGGTGAGCTCGAAGGCGTCGATTATGTCGACGTCGTGTACGAGGCGTACGGCCCGGGCGGCGTGGCCATCATGATCCAGGCGCTGACCGACAATCCGACTCGCACGGTTGCCGAAGTTCGCGCGAAGCTGTCGCGTCTCGGCGGAAATTTCGGCGCGACCAACTCGGTCGCATTCATGTTCGATCGCAAGGGACAGATCGTCGTTCCGGCGGGAAAAATGGATGAAGACGCCGCGATGGAAAAAGCGCTCGAAGCCGGCGCCGAGGATTTCGTGAAGGATGACGAGTCGTTCATCATCACGACGGCGCCCGCGGATCTCCACTCAGTAAGCCAGGCTTTGTCGAAAGTCGGCCTGAAGCCGGAGTCCGCGGATCTCGCGTGGATTCCGAAGAGTTCGGTTCGCGTCGAAGGCGCGAACGCGGAGGCGCTGCTGAAGCTGATCGAAGCGCTCGAAGAACTCGACGACGTGCAAAAGGTCGACGCGAATTTCGACATGGACGAATCCGCGATGGCGCAGACGTGATCGCTTCGCGCCGCGTTCGGTGATCGTCCTCGGGATCGATCCTGGCACGGCGATCACGGGGTACGGTGTAGTCTGCACGGACCGTGGGATCGGGTTCGCGAAGAGCGGCGCAGGCGCTCCGCGGCAGAATGAAATTGCCCCACAAGGCGCGGCGCGCCTTGTGGAGTGCGGGGTGATACGCACGAGCCCGCGCGCCCCGCTCGCGTCCCGTCTTCACGACATCTTCGAAGGCGTGACTGAGCTGATCGAGCGCCACCAGCCCGACGCGCTCGCCGTCGAAGACGTCTTCTTCGCGCGCAACGTGCGCACCACCGTCGTGCTCGGGCATGCGCGCGGTGTCGTGCTCCTCGCCGGCGCGCGCGCCGGCGTGACCATTCACGAATACGCGCCCGCGCTCATCAAGAAAACCGTCGTCGGCCGCGGCGCCGCGACAAAAGAACAGGTGCAATTCATGGTCGCGCGCTTGCTTCGTCTCAAGACCGCGCCGCAACCGGCCGACGCCGCGGACGGCGTCGCGTGCGCGCTCACCTGCGTCATGTCCGCCGGCACCGCGATGCTCCGCCTGCGGGTCGCCGGATGATCGCGCGCATCACCGGCAAGCTCGCCGCGAAAAACATCGATCGCATCGAGATCATGACGGCCGGCGGGGTCGGCTACGAAATCGTGATCCCGCTCGCCGTCGTCGAAACCCTGCCCAAACTCGGCGGCGACGTCACGCTGCACACGGCGCTCGTCGTCAAGGAAGACGGCTGGCAGCTCTTTGGATTCGGCGATGCGCACGATCGCTCGCTCTTCCACACACTGCTCGGCGCGAGCGGCGTCGGCCCCGCGCTTGCGCTCGGGCTCATCTCCGCGCTCGGCAGCGGTCGCGTCGTGCGCGCGATTCGCGACCGCGATCTCGAGACGCTCCAGAGCGTGCCGCGCGTCGGCAAGAAAGTCGCCGAACGGCTGTGCGTTGAACTCGGCGACAAGATGAAAGATTTCGCCGGCGAGCCTTCGACCGGCGGATCCTCCGCGAAACCGGAAGGCATGTCGGCGGACGCCGTGCGCGCACTGGTCGCGCTCGGATACGCGACGGGCGACGCCGAGAAGGCCGTGCGCAGTGCGCTCGAGCACGGGAGCGCAAAATCCGCCACCGCCGACGTGATTCGCGCGGCGCTCGCCGTGCTGCAAAAGCACTAGGTTTGTTCGCATGTCCCGCGCCGAAATCACGACCCCGGAAGTTCTGAGCGAAGAGTCGGTCGTCGAACTCTCGCTGCGCCCAAAGGCGCTGCAGGAGTTCATCGGGCAGTCGAAAGTGAAAGACTCACTCGACATCGCGATCCAGGCCGCGATGGGCCGGCGTGAGCCGCTCGATCACACGCTTTTTCACGGGCCTCCGGGGCTGGGAAAGACCACGCTCGCCGAATTGATGGCGCGCGAACTCGGCGTGAACATCCGCACGACCAGCGGCCCAGCGCTCGAAAAACCGGGCGATCTCGTCGGCACGCTGACCAACCTGCGCGCCGGCGACATTCTGTTCATCGACGAAATTCACAGGCTGCGTCCGATCATCGAGGAGTTCTTATATCCTGCGATGGAAGACTATAAAATCGACATCCGCCTGAGCGACGGCCCCAACGCGCAGACCGTGACGATGGCGATCGAAAAATTCACGCTCGTCGGCGCCACGACGCGGTACGGCCTGCTCACGCCGCCGCTGCGCGCGCGATTCGGCCTCACGATGCGGCTCGATTTTTACCCGGCCGACGAAATCGAGACGATCGTCCGGCGCACCGCGGAAGTGATCGCGGTGGAATTGCACGACGATGGCGCGCGTGAGATTGCGCGGCGCTCGCGCGGGACGCCGCGTATCGCGAACCGCCTGCTGCGCCGCGTGCGCGACTTCGCGCAGGTCCGCGCGAACGGGATCATCACGAAGGCCGTCGCGCGCGACGCGCTCGCGCTGCTCGACGTCGACGAGTTCGGTCTCGACGAAATGGACGCGCGGATTTTGCGCACCATCATCGAGATGTTCGAGGGCGGCCCGGTCGGCCTCGAATCCGTGGCGGCCGCGCTCGGCGAAGACTCGACCACGATCGAAGAAGTGTACGAGCCGTTTCTCGTGCAGAACGGCCTGCTCCAGCGCACATCGCGCGGGCGCGTCGCCAGCCCGCAGGCGTACAAACACCTCGGCTATCCGCCGCCCGCGCGCACACAGGCCGAGCTTTTCTGATCGAGAACCGGCGGGGCAGTTGCTGAAGACCTCGGATTTCGACTTCGACCTTCCCGCGGCACTGATCGCGCAGGAGCCGCCGGAGCGCCGCGACGAGAGCCGCCTGATGGTGGTCGATCGCGCGGGCGGCACCGTCTCGCATCGCCGCTTTCGCGACATCGCGGAGATGATTCCGGCGAACGATCTGATCGTGCTCAACACCACGCGGGTGTTTCGCGCGCGGCTGCTCGGCGCGCGCGATTCCGGCGCGCCGGCGGAAATTCTCCTGCTGAAGCCGCTGGGCGACGATCGATGGGAGGCGATGGTCCACCCGGGTGCGAAGCTCAAGCCGGGGCGCGTCGTGCACATCGCTCCCGGATTCGACGCAACGATTCTCGATCGCACCGACCGCGGCACACGAACGGTTCAGCTCGCTGCGCAGGGCTTCCCGAATATCGCCGACGCGATCGAACGGTTTGGTCACGTGCCGCTGCCGCCGTATATCGAACGCGCGGACCGCGCGACCGATGCCGAACGGTATCAAACCGTGTACGCGAACGAGAACGGCTCGATCGCCGCGCCGACGGCAGGCCTGCATTTCACTCCTGAATTGCTGGCCGCGCTCGAGGTGAAAGGCGTGCGCCGCGCCGATGTCTTGTTGCACGTCGGTGCCGGTACGTTCAAACCCGTCGAAGCGGACGATCTCACCGCTCACGAAATGCACGAAGAGTGGTATCGCGTGACGCCGGAGACGGCCGCGGCAGTCAACGGCACACGCGCCGCCGGCGCGAAGGTCTGGGCCATCGGCACGACGACCGTGCGCACACTCGAAAGCGTCGTCGATCTCGCCGGCTGCGTGCGCGCCGGCGAAGGCGAGACGCGAATATTCATCCATCCGCCATACGCAATTCGCTCTGTGGACCATCTCGTCACCAACTTTCACCTTCCCCGCTCGACGCTGCTCATGCTCGTGTCCGCGTTCGCGGGACTCGAGCTCATGCGTGCGGCATATGCGGAGGCGGTGGCCGAGAAATACCGTTTCTACTCGTACGGCGACGCGATGCTGATCCTGTGACATTCAACTTCGAAATTTCCGCAACGCAGGGGCGCGCGCGCGCCGGAATTTTTCACACGCCGCGCGGCGCAGTCGAAACGCCGGTATTCATGCCGGTGGGCACGCTCGCGACCGTGAAGGCGCTCGACCCGGAAGATCTGCGCACCATGCACGCGCAGATAATTCTTTCGAACGCGTATCACCTGCATCTGCGGCCGGGCGATGAGCTCGTGAAGCGGATGGGCGGCCTGCACCGCTTCATGGCATGGGACGGGCCGATCCTCACCGACTCCGGCGGATTCCAGGTCTTTTCCCTCGCGTCGCTGAACAGCGTCACGGAGGAAGGCGTCGAATTCAAATCGCACATCGACGGCTCCGCGCGCGCATTCACGCCGGAGAGCGTGATGCAAATCGAGACGAACCTCGGCGCGGACGTGATCATGCAGTTCGATCATGTCATTCCGGGACAGAGCGATCACGCGGCGGCGAAAGACGCCAGCGAGCGCAGCCTGCGCTGGCTCGGGCGGTGCCGCGAGGAGTTCGCGCGGCTCCATGAAATCGACGGCGCGCCGAAGCAAGCACTCTTCCCGATCGTGCAGGGCGGCATCCACGCCGACCTCCGCCGCGCCGCCGCGACGCACATCGCGAATGATTCGAGCTGGCACGGCGTCGCGATCGGCGGGCTCAGCGTCGGCGAGGAAAAGCCCGCGATGTACGACATGCTCGAGGTCTGCGACGACTCGATCCCGCGGGACCGTCCGCGCTACTTGATGGGCGTCGGTTTTCCGGAAGATCTCGTCGAAGGCGTCGCCCGCGGCGTCGACCTGTTCGATTGCGTCGCGCCGACGCGCATGGGACGCAACGCGGCGGCGTTCGGCCCGACCGGGCGGATCAACCTTCGCAACGCCGCCCACCGCGAGGATCCCCGTCCTCTCGACGACACCTGCGGGTGCACGACCTGCCGCCGGTTCTCGCGCGCGTACCTACGCCATCTGGTCACCAGCGACGAGATCCTCGCCCTGCGCCTTCTCTCCCTGCACAATGTACATTTCCTCATCGCCCTGATGCGCCGCGCCCGCGAGGCGATCCGCGCCGGGACCTTCGACGCGTGGAGCCGTGACTGGCTCGCGCGCTACCACTCCAAGCCGGACCAGTCATGAGCCCGACGCTACCCCTGTTCTTGCAAGCATCCGCCGGCGGCGCCGCCGCCGGAAATCCGTGGCCGCAGATCATCCTGCAGATCGGCTTGATCGTGATGATCTTCTACTTCCTGATGATCCGTCCGCAGCAAAAGCAGCGGAAGGAACAGGAGAACGCGCTTTTCAATCTCAAGAAGGGCGACGAGATCGTCACCGTCGGGGGACTCGTCGGCGAGATTCTCCGCATCAAGGAGACGCTCAAGGAAGGAATCCCGCAGAAGACACTCGAAGACCGCATCACGCTCAAGACCGGCGATTCAACCGTCGTAATTCATCGCGGGCGCGTGCA
>DASYSH010000033.1:0-6291 GCA_036003525.1 Gemmatimonadaceae bacterium
CCATGCGGTCGAGGACGATGCCCACGCCCTTGAGCGCGCGCCAATTATTGGGCTCGAGTTCGGAGGCCCGCTCGTATGCGTCGAGCGCCTCTTTCAGGCGATCGAGTTTGTTGAGCGCCTCGCCGAGGTAGAAATGCGCCGGACCCGATTGCGGGCTGAGCTTCGCCACATGCGCGAGCGGCTCGACCGCGTCGCGCCATTTTGCGCGGCGGCACGCGAGAATGCCCTGCTGGAGGAGCACTTCGGGATCGTCACCGCGCAGCTTCGCGGCTTTTTTCAATTCGGCTTCGGCGTCGTCGTAGCGAAGGCGGTTCGAGAGAATCGTCGCGCGCGCGCAGCGCAGCACCACGCCGTCCGCGCCGGCGTCGATCGCGCGCATGAGCACGCTCAGCGCGCCTTCGATGTTGCCGCGTTTGTCGAGCGCGTTGGACAGCGCGACCGCGGTTTTCACATCGCCGGGATGCGCGTCGTGAATGCTTTTCAATTCCGCGAGCGCCGGAAGCGGCGTCGGCGGCGTGATGGTGCGGTTGATCGGCGGAGTGCGAAGCGAGCGCAGAGGTGGCGAGGGCGGTGGTGGAACGGGCGCCGGCGGCGATCCGGCCGCCGGAACCGGCGCCGCCGTGCTGCGTCGTTCCGCGTTGAGCGTGTTTTCGCGCGTTTGCGGTGCGGCCGATGCACCGGGTTTCGCCGCCTGATCGACGAAGGTCGCGCCGCCGCGCGCATCCGCGTCGTCGCTCAGGTCGAACGACCATTCGCCGCAGACGGGCGGCTCGCGAACGGCGACCGCGGCGTCAGAATCCGCGGAGTCGCCGTCATCTCCGCGCGGCTTCTCACCGGCAGGGATCAATGGCGTCCCTTCGAACATCCCGAGTCCGAGTTGCTCGGGGTCGTTCGACGGGGTTCCGAGAGGAGGAGTGCGCTCTGGCATGCGTCCAGAAATGTACTCGCGGGCGAGCGCAGGGGTCCATGTTGATGGTGAGCTTGTTTCAGTGTCGTGCTCCTGTCACTTTTAACAGGCTATGCCAGAAGATGCCCTGATCGTTCGCGGTGCGCGCGAACACAATCTCAAAAACATCGACGTCACGATCCCTCGTGATCGTCTGACGGTCATTACGGGGTTGTCGGGCTCCGGCAAATCGTCGCTCGCGTTCGATACAATTTTTGCCGAAGGACAGCGGCGGTACGTCGAGTCGCTGTCGGCGTACGCGCGCCAGTTTCTCGGGCTCATGGAAAAGCCCGACGTCGACGCGATCGAAGGGCTCTCGCCCGCGATTTCGATCGAGCAAAAAACCGCGGGACACAATCCGCGGTCGACGGTCGGAACGGTCACCGAAATTTACGACTATCTCCGCCTGCTTTACGCGCGTGCCGGCACGCCGCATTGCGCGAACTGCGGACGCCCGGTTGAACGCCAGAGCGCGGGCCAGATCGCCGACACGGTGCTCACCTGGCCGGCCGGCACGAAAATCGAAATCCTCGCGCCGATCGTGCGCGGACGCAAAGGTGAGTTCCTCGACAAGTTCGAATCCGCGCGCAAGCAGGGATTTGTTCGCGCCATTGTCGACGGGAATCTGATCGAGCTCGCCGAACCGCCGAAGCTGAATCGCAAGGTGAATCACGACGTATCCGTCGTCGTCGATCGCCTCAGTGTGCGCGCCGACGATCGCGGCCGCCTCGCCGACTCGCTCGAAACGGCGCTGCGCCTTGCCGACGGTCTCGTCGAAGTCACCAGACATTCCGCCGGCGGCAAAACCGAAACGCAAATCTTCAGCGAGAAATACGGCTGCCCGTTTTGCGGCATCTCACTGCCCGAACTCGAGCCGCGCCATTTCTCCTTCAACTCTCCGTTCGGCGCTTGCCCCGCATGCAGCGGACTCGGCACGCGCCGCTCCGCCAGCGCCGAGCTCGTCCTCGGCGATCCGAGCATTTCGCTGCTCGAAGGCGTCGTACTGCCATGGGGCGAGCCCGACGGATATCTGCGTCGAGTGATTCTTCCCGCGCTCGCGAAGCAATTGAAATTCGAACTCAACACGCCGTGGGGAAAACTCCCCGAGCGCGTGCGTGAAGTGCTGCTGTTCGGGCTCTCGAAGAAAAAGAGCGACCCCGAGTCCGCGGGAAAATGGGAAGGCATTCTTTCAAACGTGCAGCGCCGTTACAACGAGACGACGAGCGATTCGATTCGCAGCGAGCTTGAGGAATACATGGTCGTCGCCGAGTGCCCGGAGTGCAAAGGGATGCGGCTCAAGCCCGAGTCGCTCGCGGTCACGATCGCCGGGAAGAACATCGGCGAATTCGGCGAGCTCTCCGTGAGCGAGGCGAACGATTTCGTCATGTCCATTCCGGTGCGCGAGCCCGGCAAACCGGGACTGGACGCGGAGATCGCGGGCCCGGTTCTCAAGGAAGTGCGCGAGCGTCTTCGCTTCCTCGTCGACGTCGGACTCGAATATCTCACCCTCAGCCGCAGCGCGGAATCGCTTTCCGGCGGTGAGGCGCAGCGCATCCGCCTCGCGACACAGATCGGTTCGCGCCTCGTCGGCGTGCTCTACATTCTCGACGAACCGAGCATCGGACTGCACCAGCGCGACAACGCGCGTCTGCTCGCGACGCTCATGCGGCTCAAAGATCTCGGCAACACGGTGATCGTCGTCGAGCATGACGAAGAAACCATCCGTGCCGCCGATCACTTGATCGATCTCGGTCCGGGCGCCGGCAAGCACGGCGGCGAGGTAATCGCCGAAGGGACCGTCGCGGAAGTGCTCGCGAATCCCGATTCGATCACCGCGCAGTATTTGTCGGGCCGCAAGAAGATCGACATCCCCGCAATCCGGCGGGCGCGCGACACGCGGCGCACGCTGCGCGTCGAAGGCGCGCGCGAGCACAATCTCCAGAACGTCACGCTCGAAGTGCCGCTCGGGTTGTTTGTCGCGATTACCGGGGTCAGCGGTTCCGGAAAATCCACGCTGATCGAAGACATCCTGCATCGCTCGCTTGCACGTCACCTGTATCGGGCGCGGGTGCTCCCGGGATTGCATACGCGCGTGACCGGCATCGAGCATCTCGACAAAGTCATCGACATCGACCAAAGCCCGATCGGCCGCACGCCGCGCTCGAATCCCGCCACGTACACCGGACTGTTCACGCCGATTCGTGAGTTGTTCGCCGAGATGCCCGAGGCAAAATTGCGCGGCTACGGTCCGGGAAGATTTTCGTTCAACGTGAAGGGCGGACGCTGCGAAGCGTGTCAGGGCGACGGCCTCGTGAAAATCGAAATGCACTTTCTCCCGGACGTCTACGTCACGTGCGAGACGTGCAAGGGAAAGCGCTACAATCGTGAGACGCTCGAAGTGCGGTTCCGCGGACTCAGCATCAGCGACGTGCTCGAACTCACCGTCGAAGACGCGCTCGCGCTGTTCGAGCATCAGCCGCGCATTTCGCAAAAGCTTGCGACTCTGGTGGATGTCGGACTCGGCTACATCCACCTCGGCCAGAGTGCGACCACCCTCAGTGGTGGTGAAGCGCAGCGCGTGAAACTCGCGAGCGAACTTTCAAAGCGTGATACCGGCCGCACGCTCTACATCCTCGACGAACCCACGACCGGTTTGCATTTCGAGGACGTGCGCATGCTGCTGCACGTGCTGCACCGTCTCGTCGATCGCGGCAACACGGTTCTCGTGATCGAACACAATCTCGACGTGATCAAGACCGCGGACTGGATTGTGGACATGGGCCCCGATGGCGGCAGTCGCGGCGGCACCGTCGTCGCCGCAGGCACGCCCGAGGAAGTCGCGCGCGTGAAGGCATCGTACACCGGCCAGTATCTCGCGCCGATGCTCGCGAAGCGCTAGATAATTTTATATGGTGTCACTTCTCGATATTATCGGGCCCGTCATGGTCGGTCCGAGCAGCAGCCACACCGCCGGCGCGTGCCGCCTGGGCCTGCTCGCGCGCGGACTCGTCGGCGGCACTCCTGAAAAGGCGCGCATCGAGCTTCACGGTTCGTTTGCGCGCACCGGCGAAGGTCACGGCACGGACAAAGCGCTTGCCGGTGGATTGATGGGCTTTCGGCCGGATGATGAACGCATTCGCACCGCGCTCGACATCGCCGAAAGCGAGGGACTCACATACGAATTTGAAAAGACCACCCTGAGTGAAGAACTGCACCCGAACAGCGTGCGGCTCACGGTGGAACGCGGCTCGCATTCGCACGTAATGGTCGGCAGTTCGCTCGGCGCCGGCCGCGTCTTCGTCACCGAGATAGACGGCTATCCTGTCGAAGTCCACGGCAATTCACACACGATCGTCCTGCTCGCCGAGGATGTGAAAGGTTCGATCGCGCGCATCGCGACGATTCTCGCGGCGGATGATTGCAACATCGCAACGCTCCGTCTCACACGAAAAGAACGCGGCGGCGACGCGTTCATGGTCATCGAGGTGGATGAGGAGCCGGGCGAACACGTGCGCGACGAAATTCGCAAGCTGGGATGGGTTCGCTGGACGCATCGCCTCGACAAGGTCTCGGCATAAGTCATGTATTCGTCCCTGGCCGCGGCGATCAGAGATGCCGAATCCCAAAAGAAATCTTTGGGCGTGCTCGCGCTCGAAACCGAATCACGCGATCAGGCGCGGCCGGTCTCCGAAATCCGCGACGCGCTCGGCCGCGCGCTGAAGGTCATGCGCGGCGCCGTCGATCAGGGCATGGCCGGAGATCTCCATTCCGCATCCGGCCTCGTCGGCGGCGACGCGGCGAAACTTCGGAGCGGCCCGCCCGGCCCGCTCGCCGGCACGCCGTTTCGCGACGTGCTCGCGCGCGCCCTCGCCGTGCAGGAAGTGAATGCCGCGATGGGCGTCATCGTCGCTGCACCAACCGCTGGCGGCGCCGGCGTTCTCCCCGCCGTGCTCACCGGTCTCGCGGCGGCGCGCGGAATTCCGGATGAGCAAATCATCACCGCGCTGGCGACCGCGGGACTCATCGGCGCGGTCGTCGCCGAGCGCGCGTCGCTCTCCGGCGCGGAAGGCGGATGTCAGGCCGAAACCGGCGCCGCCGCCGGGATGGCCGCCGGCGCCGCGACAGAAATGCTCGGTGGAACGCCGAGCCAGGTCGGCCATGCGGTCGCACTCGCGCAGCAGGCGACACTTGGACTGGTGTGCGATCCGCTCGGCGGCCTCGTCGAACTGCCGTGTGTCTTCCGCAATGCGACCGGATCGGCGATCGCGCTCGCCGCAATCGAGATGGCGCTCGCGGGAATCACCTTTGCGATTCCTGCGGACGAAGTCATCGATGTGATGGGTGAGATCGGCCGCGAGATGGATGTCCGGTATCGTGAGACCGCGGGCGGCGGCCTCGCCGCGACGCCGACGGGGCGCCGGCTCGCCCGCGAGCGGATGGTGCAGATCAAGCGTTCGGGCGCGTAGGACTGCGTCCGTCGGCATTCTCAATTTTCGATTATCAATCGATAGGTTAACACCTGAGTGCGTTAGTTCCACGGTTGCCAGCGAGCATACCAACGGGATGGTCAGGTGCCCTATCCGAAAATTGCAGAGTTCGTAGAAGTCTTGCCGGAGCCGTCGTTCTTGCTGACGGTGGACGGCGAGCTGTTGTTCACAAACGGCCCCGGCGCGGAGTTGATCGGCGGCGCGCCCGAAAGTCTGATCGGCACACGCATTCACGATCTGTCGCCGGATCCGCCCGCAGCCATTGCATCATATCTGGAGGCCTCCTCGACCAGCCGGCACCTTGTGGCGGGGACGCTCAGACTGCGAAAAAAAGACGGCGGAATCATGCACGTGAGGTGTCACGCTTGCATGAGTCCCGCGAGCCCCGACGACTCGCTCGGCGCGGTCTTTCTCCGCTGCCATCCGGTCGACTCACAGGATTCCGATCAAGTCGAGCAAATGAGCCATACGATTGCCGCGCTGTCGCGCGAAATCGTCGACCGCAAAATTGCGGCGCAGCGGCTCGAAGGTTCACTGCGCGCCGAGCGCGAGGCGCGGATGGATGCAGAACGCGCGGGGCGAATCAACGACGACTTCCTCGCCACCCTTTCCCACCAACTGCGAAATCCTCTTGACGCGATGCTCGGCTGGGCTACGCTGCTCGCCAGCAAGCCGCTCGAACCGCTGGTCGCCGAAGGTATCGAGGTGATCTCGCGAAACGCGCGGCTGCAAAAACAACTCATCGAAGAACTGCTCGACCGGAGTCGGATCATCGCGGGGAAAATCCGCCTCGACGTGCAGCGCGTCGATATCGGCTCGATCATCTCGGCCGCGATTGCCGCCGTACACCCGGCGGCA
>DASYSH010000034.1:0-8916 GCA_036003525.1 Gemmatimonadaceae bacterium
GCGAATCACTGGATCATCTGAGGGATGAATGACCGAATAAAAGCCGAAAATTGGACGACGGACTGCCGTCCTATTTGAAACTCGCGCAACCCAGCCGTCGTAGTCAGAGGAGAATCTTATGAATCACCGTCACCTGCTTCCTAACGAGATCGACCTGCTGCTGGACGGCGAGGTCGGTTTCGGCGTTGCGCCGCTCCGCGCCCACGTCGATGTCTGCGAAGACTGTCAGGCACGTTTGGCGCGGTCGCGAAAGATCGTCGACGCGCTGGAAGACCTGCCGCACTTCGCCCCGTCAATCCGCTTCACGGACCGCGTGATGGCGCAGGTGCAGATCGTCGAGCCATGGCATGTCGCGGTGCTCGAGACGGCACAGCGTTTCGTTCCGCGCTCGACATCGATGCGCACGCTGATGACCGCGACCGCATCGGTCGTGGCGCTGGCGCTCACATCGGGCGCCGTGTGGCTGGCGCTCCATGCCGACCTCGCGGCCTATTCGTTCAATCTCGCGGCCGGACGCGCGCGCACCGCGCTCATGGACGGCGCCGCTTCAATCATCGGAACAGCATTCGGACAAAGCGGACTCGACGCCCTTCGCTCCAGCGGCCTGCGCGGTCTCGCGCTGGGCACCGGCGTGATGGTCGTCGCGGTCGGCGGCGCGGCCTTCGGGCTTCGCGCGCTGGCCACGTCGTCGCGTCGTATCCGGGAGTAGCGGCCATGCGCACACTGCACGCGCGTGCCGCGACTTCTCGTGTCGTGGCTCTTGTCCTGTTCACCGTCGTCGCCCGCTACCATGCGCTCGGCGCACAGCAGCCCGCTCCGCATATCTCCGTCGACTCGCTCACCAGGGCGCTCGCGTCGCTGCGTGAGTCCGCGGATTCCGCGTGGATTCCAGCCGCCGCGAGCTTCACATTCGGCGATTCGACGATCGCCGCCGGCCGCACCGCGAAAGGCGCGATCGCCGTCGCCGGAGGCACCGTGCACGTGCGGGGAGTTCTCGACGGCGACGCGATCACATACGGCGGCGATATCATCGTGCATCAGGGCGGCGAGATTCGCGGCAACGCGCACGCCATTCTTGGCAAGGTCGTGCTCGATGGCGGAGTCGTCGGCGGCGACGTCGCATCGCTCGCCGGCGATCTGAAACGCGCGCGCTCGGCGCCTCCCGGCGAAATACGTTCGACCGGCTCGGCGACGATGCATGCGCTCGCGCTCGCCGGCGGATGGCTTGCCGTGCTCGTGATCGTCGGCATCGGTGTGCTGATCTTCGCCTCGCCCAATATCGACGCCGTCTCCGACGCGCTCGAGCGGGGCTTCGGCCGCGCGTTTCTCGCGGGGATCGCGACGCAGCTCGCGCTCGCGCCCGCGCTCGCCCTGCTCTGCGTGGGCCTCGCGCTCACGATCCTCGGCGCGCTGCTCATTCCGTTCGCGATCGTCGCGTACGTCCTCGCGGCCGCCGGACTGGTGACGCTCGGCTATCTCGCGCTCGCGCGCATCGCGGGCCGTTCGATCCTTGGCGAGACCGACCAGGGAGCCGGTGTGCCGCGCGCAGTCGCGCTGCGCAGTCTCGTGTACGGCCTGGCGCTGCTGATGATCCCGTGGTTTGTCGCCGGCGGACTCAACTGGTCGCCGACGATCGAGGTGTTCGCGCGGATGATCGCGGTTGCGATCACGTGGGTCGCCGCCACCGCCGGACTCGGCGCGGCGGTCGTATCGCGCGGCGGCGTGAAGCGCGCGGCGGCGCCGGCGGCCCAGCGCGCAATGAACACCGCCAGTTGGGCGACCCCGACCCCCGTGAGCGGCGTGACCGCGGCACGGCGGCCGACTCCGTTCACGACGTCGGCGCCAAAGTGATGCGCCGCGCGATCGTTCTCGCCGGCGCATCCCTCGCATGCGCCGCGTCATCCGGCGCGCAGACGTGGCGCAGCATGGATGCGTCGCGTCAGCTGCGCGATACCAGCCCTGTTTCCGTCCGCGTCGAGTATGCCGCCGGCAAGCTCGAACTCAAGCCAGCCGCGGACGACGTGCTGTATCGCGCCAGCCTTCGCTACGACGCGGACCGCGCGGAGCCGGTCGTGCATTTCGACGCGGCATCGCATTCGCTCGCGCTCGGCGTCCATCTGCGCGGCATGCGCATGGCGAACGTGAACGACGAGCACGACCTGGGCTCACTGAACGCCGAGCTGAGCGGACGCGTGCCCGTGGATCTCGCGCTCGAACTCGGCGCCGTCGAAGCGAACCTTCAGCTGGGCGGATTGCGATTGACCGATCTCACGCTTCGAGGCGGAGCGGCGGACGTGACCGCGCGATTCGACAAGCCGAGCGCCGAGCAATTGCGCACGATGACGCTTCAGGTCGGCGCGGCGCAGGTGAAGCTGCTCGACGTCGCGAATTCGCATGTCGCGCGCATCAATGCCGAAGTCGGCGCCGGTGAGCTGACGATCGATCTCGGCGGCGCGCTCACGCGCGATGTCGATATCACGGCGACGCTCGCGATTGGCGGGCTCAAGCTGAACGTTTCGCCGGAAAACGGAGTGTTCGTCGACGAGCGGTCGCTGATCGGCGGCTTCGACAAGGACGGATTTACGAAGCGCGACGACGGATGGTACTCAGCGAATTACGATGCGGCGGTGCGGCACGTGCGCGTGCATTTGCATGCGTTCATGGGCGGGATGAAACTCACCCGCACGCAAAAATGAGGCGGGTGCGGGATGCGGAACTTCGACGCGACGCAGAGCGCAGAAGAGGAATCCGGACCCTAGAAAGCTGACAGTTTCTCAGCGATCGCGATGAGTTTTTTTGCGGCCGTCGATTTTGGATCGGTTTCTACGATCGGCTTGCCGGTGTCGCCGCCCTGGAGAACGGGCGGGTAGAGCGGCACTTCTCCCAGGAGCGGCACGCCCAATTCGTCGGCGAGACGCTTGCCGCCGCCGGTGCCGAAAATCGCGATGGGTTTCCCCGTCTCCGGGGATTCGAAGTAACTCATGTTTTCGACCACGCCGACGACCGGGACGCCGACGCGCTCGAACATCTTCGCACCGCGGAGCGCATCGCCTACCGCGACTTCCTGCGGCGTCGTCACGATGATCGCCCCCGAAACCTGCGTCGCCTGCACGAGCGAGAGTTGAGCGTCGCCCGTGCCGGGTGGCATGTCGACGAGCAGATAATCGAGCTGGCCCCACTCGACGTCGCGCAGAAACTGCGTGATGATTTTCATCACGATCGGGCCGCGCCAGATCGCCGGCTGATCGCGCTCGATCAGGAATCCAAGAGAAATCAGCTTCACGCCGAACGCTTCGAGCGGCTGGATTTTCTCCCCGGACACGGGCGGCGCCGAGTTGACCCCCATCATTCTCGGAATATTGGGTCCGTAGATATCGGCATCCATCAACCCGATGCGCTTGCCGAGCTTCGCGAGCGCTACGGCGAGATTCACCGTCACGGTCGACTTGCCAACGCCGCCTTTGCCCGAACTGACCGCGATCACTTTGCCGAGGTTCGGATACGAAACGGGCGTCGGCGCGGCGACGCGCGGGGCCGCGGGCTTCTGATCCATGATCGGAAGCGCGGCACGCTTCGGTGCCGTCGCGGCTGGAGCCGACGGTTTCGGCATTTCGGAAGGATCCTTCACATCGACGCGCACATCGGTCACGCCTTCGACCCGCTCGACTGCCTGCCGCACATCTCTCGCGAGCGTGGCGTCGTCATCCACACTGAGAATCAGCGTGAGCCGGACGCGTCCTTCAGTCGAGGTCGCGATGTCGCGCACCTGGGATCCATTCAACACGTCGGATCGCGTACGCGGGTTAACGACTGTCGAGAGAGCTTCCTCGATTCGTTCACTAAATGAGGGCATAGTGAAAGCTAACCACGATGGAGGATGGAAGGTCGAAGATGGACGGTTCCTCCATCTTCCTTCCCCGATCTTCCATCGCCGTTTCTAAAGCATTTCCCTCGCCGCGCTCAGCACCTTCCCCCTCACCTCATCGATCGAGCCTGAAACCAGCGCCCCCGACGCCCGCGCGTGGCCGCCACCGCCAAACTGCTTCGCAAGTGCGTTCGCGTCGACGCCGCGCACGGATCGGAATGAAATTTTCACGCGCGAATGTCCGAGATCCCTGAACATGATCGCGAGCCGCACGCCCTTCACCGATCGCGGATATTCGGCAATGCCGTCGAGATCTTCCGAGCTCACGTCGTAACGCTCGAGCGCTCCCGCGGCGATCGTCACCCATGCAAGCCCCTTTGCATCGTCCACCTCGAGCGTGTCGAGCGCGTCCCGAAGCAGCCGCAACCGCCCGCGCGGCACCGACGCGTAAATCCGCCGGTACATCTCCTCGGGATCGACGCCCGCCGCGAGCAGCCGCGCAGCGATCGCGTGACAGCGCGGCGACGTGTTGCTGAAGCGAAATCCGCCGGTGTCGGTGAGAATCGCCGTGTAGAGCGCCGTCGCGATCGCCGGCGTGATCTCCAGGCCGAGCGTCGCCGCGAAATCGTACACGAGTTCGCCGGTCGCGCAGGCGTTCGTGTCTGTCACGCGAATCGGTCCCGGAGGCTCCTCGCCGGGGAGATGATGGTCGATCACCATCGGCGGAACCGGCAGTGCGCGCACCGCGGATGCGAGTGATCCGAGGCGTTTGACGTCGCTGATGTCCAGCACGATCAGCCCGTCGATCCCCTCGAGCGCGGCGCCGCCCTCGGCGGTGCGATCCTGCACATCGTCGCCGAGCAGTGAAGTGAACATCTCCGGCCACGGCGTGGGATTCACGATGAACGCAGTGATCCCCATTTGTCCGAGCAGTCGCGCGAGCGCAGTCTCGGAGCCGCAGCCGTCGCCATCGGAGTTCAGGTGCGTCGACAGCGCGATTTTCTGCCCCGGACGCAACTCCGCGGCGAGCCGCACGATGTCGGCTCGCCGCGTGTCGGGTACTTCGATTGGATCTTTGATGGTCTCGATCAGCCCTTGTTGAGCAGACTGTGTTTCTGGCCGTACCCGAAGTAGAACACGAGGCCGATGACCAGCCAGACACCGAGGCGCGCCCAGTTCGTCCAGCCCAGGCCGTAGATCATGGCGCCGCACACGATGATGCCCAGCGGCGCGATCACCCACACCATCGAAACCCTGAACGCTCGATGCAGCTCAGGCCGCTTGACCCGGAGAATCATGATTCCGGCGCACACCAGGATGAATGCGAAGAGTGTTCCGATGCTCGTCATTTCGCCGACGATGCTGTCGGGCAGAAAGCCCGCGAACAGCGAAGTGAACACAAAGAAGAGGAGGTTCGACTTCCACGGCGTGCGATACCGGGGATGCGTGTCGGAGAAGATCTTCGGCACGAGTCCGTCGCGGCTCATCGAGTAGAACACGCGTGACTGGCCGAGGAGCATGACCAGGATCACCGACGAGAATCCGGCGAGAATGGCGACCGTGACGAAGTTGGCCAGCCAGGTGTATCCCGTCATGTACTTCTGAATCGCGAACGTCACGGACGCCTCGGCGCCCGCGCCACGGAAATCCTCGACCGTCGCGATTCCCGAAAGCACGTACGAGAAGACGACGTACAGGAGCGTGCAGATCACGAGCGATCCGAGAATACCGATGGGCATGTCGCGCGATGGATTTTTTGCCTCTTGCGCCGCGGTCGATACGGCATCAAATCCGATGAAGGCGAAGAAGACCACGCCGGCGGCGCCGAGGATGCCCATGATGCCGCCATACGGATGCGTCACGCCGAGCGCAGTGGTGTACGTCGTCGCTTCCGGAATGAAGGGCACGTGATTGGCCGGGTTCATGAAACCCCATCCCAGGCCGATCACCATCAGCACGATCGCGACTTTGGTGATAACGATGATGCCGTTCACGAACGCGGATTCCTGCGTGCCGCGAACCAGGATCAGCGAGAGCACGAGCAGGATGAACACCGCCGGGATGTTCATGATGCCATGCGTCGACGTTCCGGCCAGCGTCTGAAGCGGCGAGTGACTCCACTCGTACGGCACGGGGCTGATATGCAGAATGCCCAGCAGGTTGTTGAAGTACTGGCTCCACGCGATGGCGACGGTAGCCGCGCCGACCGCGTACTCGAGCACCAGATCCCATCCGATGATCCAGGCGACCAGCTCGCCCATCGTCGTGTATGAGTAGGTATAGGCGCTGCCCGCGATCGGGATCATCGATGCGAACTCGGCGTAGCAAAGTCCTGCGAACGCGCAGCCGAACCCGGCCAGGACGAACGCGAGCGTAACGGAAGGTCCCGCGCGCTCGGCAATCGCCGCGGCGGTTCTCACGAACAGGCCGGCGCCGATGATGGCGCCGATGCCGAGTCCGATGAGCGACCATGCACCGAGTGTGCGCTTGAGACCGCTGTCGCCCGTGGCGCCGCTGTCCGCCATCAGCTGATCGATCGACTTCGTCCGCGTCAACGCATTCGCCACGCAAACCCCCTTTGGTATTCGTCAGTAGAGACCAAGACGCAAACGTCGCCCGCCGCGCGGGCCGAGTCAAGAACTACCCCGTGCCGCGATATCCGTTCAACACGACTGCAAACTGTCAAACGCTGTAGTTCGGCGCCTCGCGCGTGATCGTCACATCGTGCGGATGCGACTCGCGCAGTCCCGCCGCGGTAATGCGCACGAACTCCGCCTCGGTGCGGAGCGATTCGATGCTCGCGCAGCCAACGTAGCCCATGCCGGAACGAAGCCCGCCGACCATCTGGTAGAGCACGTCGCTCACCGGTCCCTTGTACGGAACGCGGCCTTCGATTCCCTCGGGAACGAACTTCTTCGCGCTCATCTCGCCGTCCTGGAAATAGCGATCGGCGCTGCCGTCCTGCATCGCGCTCATCGAGCCCATGCCGCGAATCATCTTGAAGCGGCGGCCTTCGAGGAGGAGCGATTCTCCGGGCGATTCCTCGGTGCCCGCGAGCATCGAGCCCATCATCACGGACGCCGCGCCAGCGGCGATCGCCTTCACGATATCGCCGGAATACTTGATTCCGCCATCGGCGATCACTGGAACGTCTCCGGCGCCGTCGACCGCATCCATCACCGCGGTCAGCTGCGGAACGCCGACGCCAGTGACGACGCGCGTCGTGCAAATCGAGCCCGGACCGACGCCGACTTTCACGCCGTCGACTCCGCGCTCGACGAGCGCCTCCGCCGCCGCGCGCGTCGCGATGTTGCCGGCGATCAACTGCACATTTGGAAACGCCTCGCGAACGGCGGCCGCCGCGTCGAGCACGCCGTGATGATGACCGTGCGCGGTGTCGACGACGAGCGCGTCGACGCCGGCGTCGACGAGCGCGCGCGCCCGATCGAGGAATGCCCCGGTCGCGCCGATCGCCGCGGCGACGAGCAGCCGTCCGAGTTCGTCTTTCGCTGCGATCGGGTACTGACGGCGCTTGAGAATGTCCTTCACGGTGATCAGCCCGATCAGATGACCGTTTTTATCAACGACCGGAAGTTTCTCGATGCGATGCTTTGCCATGATCCGCTCGGCTTCATCGAGCGTCGTCCCGACCGGCGCGGTGATCAGGCGGTCGCTGCCCGTCATCGCGGCGTTCACCGGACGGTCGAGGCTGCGTTCGAATTGCAGATCGCGATTCGTGATGATGCCGATCAAACGATCGTCCGCGTTCACGATCGGAACGCCGGAGATGTGGAATTTCGCCATGAGCGACGCGGCTTCGCGGATCGTCGCCGAGTCGGGCAGCGTATATGGCTTCTGGATCATTCCGCTCTCGGATCGCTTCACGCGGTCGACTTCGGCGGCCTGGCGATCGATCGACATGTTCTTGTGCAACACGCCAATTCCGCCGGCGCGCGCCATCGCGATCGCCATTTCGCTCTCGGTGACCGTATCCATCGCGGCCGCGACGAGCGGGACGTTCAGCGTAATGCCCCGCGTGAATCGCGAGACGGTGCTGACGTCTTTTGGATGCGTAAGCGAATGCCGCGGTACGAGCAGTACGTCGTCGAAGGTCAGCGCGGCATCGGTGCGAATGCGCGTTGAGCCGTGGGCGGGGTCGTTAATGCGCGAAGGACCGCTGCCGGCTGGCGCCGGTGCGGTCCGGGATGACTTTGGTCGAGTTGATAGTCCCATTTTGGAAGGTAATGAGTTCCGCCATGGGATTCAACTGCCCGGTGGATAAAGCTCACCGCTAAAACCCTCACCGCTAATCGCTCACCGCTAGGCAAGAAAGCTAGGAGCTCGCAGCCAGCTCGGGGCTTCCAGCTTCCTGCCTAGCGGTGAGCGACAAGCAGTGAGCGATTTAGCAATGAGCTATTCACCTGACGGCTTCGTGGCGGCGCTGACGACATCATTCGCAACCGATTTCCCCGCCGCCGCAACCCCCTGCAAAACATTCATCGCCTTGTTCATCAAATTCATCGTCTCCGCGACCGCGCTCGTCGAAATCTTCCCCGCCCTCATCGTATCCTCGACGCCCTCCGCGAATCGCTGGAAAACGTTCGGCGCCGCTGCTTCGTGCTGGGCGTATTTCGATTCCAGAAACTCGATGTAGTCGAGCACCTGATACAGCCGCTCGTCGGAGAGCGGCTCGAGCCGGCGCAGAATTCGTTCCTTCATGAAATCGTTCATCGTTACCCCCTCCAGCGGGACGGTTTCCCTCTTACGTCTATATGAACGTACGGAGACGTCCCGCGGTTTCCGTACAGACCTAGTCCGCCGACGAGTTCGGGATGGCGCTGCTCCACGCGTTCCACCGCGCGCGCGACCGCCACGGCGTCGGCATACGTCACTTTTCCATCGCCATTCACATCGATCGCGAGGTCGGCCGCGTCGCCGTACTGATGCCGGCTGTCGCCCGCGGCGCGTGGAACCGTGCGATTGTACAGCGGCGTGCGAAAACCCGATGACACATCCATCGGCATTTCGAAATCCTTCACGCCGAGCTCGCC
>DASYSH010000035.1:0-8246 GCA_036003525.1 Gemmatimonadaceae bacterium
ATTTTTTGCTGAGCCGCGACCATCCGGCGGCCGATCTCGGCTTCGGCTCCGCGCCGCGGTGCATCGGCGAGGTATTTCGCGACCGGCGCGAAGATCGAGTCCGAGACGACGTTGAATTTCGTGAACAGCTTCGTCGCCGAATCGACCTGCGCCGGCGTGAGCGCGAGGGAATCCTTTTGCTGAAGAAGCTGGGTGAGGATCGATTGATAATTCCCCGAGAGACGGCCCTTGATCATCCGCTCGTCCATCGCCGGTTTTCCGAGGGGCTTCATCTGCCGGATCGTCATCTTGCCCTGCTGACTTTCGGGCTGCGGTCCGATGTTGATCCGCATCTCGAGCGTGGCCTGGAACGGGGCCGTGGGGATGGACAGCGCGGCGCGCGTCTCCCCGAATCGCTGATTCACCGAGTAGATGTAGCTGTTCGTCGCCGGATTGAATCCGCGAACGTAGAGCAGCGTGGGATCCGGAAACGCCGGCTGGCCCCAGCCCTCGAGCTGTCCGTGATGGACGAGCGCGTCGACGCCGGTGAGAGGATTGGCGAACGACAGCGCCATGTTCACACGATCCCACGCGCCGCCCCAGCGCGGGCGGAAATCCACTCGCGCGGTGAAGTTCGAAGCCATCCACGGCCCCCGGCATGAATTTCGGCCGGCGACTTGTCCGAGCTGCGCATTGAGGCACGCCTTCACGGCCGCCGGTGCGTTCGCGAGTATGGAGCGCATGCCGGATGCGACCGCCGTGTCCGTCACGACCGACGGATTGAAGACGAACGCGCGATCGTTGTACGATCCATCGCCGTTGATGTCGCCGCCGACAGTTGGCGTGAACGGGACGCCGCTCCGGAATTGTCCGCTGACACTGAGACTGAGTTCCTGCGACAGTGATTTCGTAAGGTTGAAATTGATCTGATGCTGGATGTCGCCCGAGGAGCGCCCCCACTGGAAGAGCAGGGGATTCCCCGCGGTATTGCCGCCGAAACCGCGCACTTCGTCATCGACGCGCAGCGTCGTCCAGCTGACGTACCAGTACATCGGGCACGCGGAGAAGCAGATTCCGCTGACCTGCGGCGCGAGCGTGACGGTGAGCTGCCGCGACCGCGACTGACCGTCACCGAGATTGTTGTAGACCTGCGCGAAATCCGGCGAGTACCTCGACGCCGTGAGTGCGACGGCGCCGGTCGTCGGCACGATCGCGCCTGGATTTGCGTACACGGGGCGGCCGCCTTCATTTGCCAGGACGAAGGCCGGTGCCGACACAAAATTTCTGTCGACGTATGAAGCCTGATGCTGATTGAGCGAGTACTGGAGATCGAACGAGATCCGCATTCTCGCCGTGAGATAGCTCGCCCACCGCAAACTTCCGCGCCACGACGATGGCGGCTGAAACGAAGGGTCGTAAGCCGAGACGCGCGGCTGCGTCAGCGCAAATGCGCTGCCGCTCGTCCCGTCGGCGCACGCCGTCGGGATCGAGGCGGGATTCGTGAGATAGGCATTCCAATTCGGAGCCGGCACCGCCGAACCGATGCATGTGATCTGCTGCGCGCCCGTCGCGAGACCGGTGTTGTCGAACGCGTCGGAGATCGAGTTCGCGGTGAGCGTCTGCCAGTATCGACCGACCGATCCGCTCAGAATTCCGAGGTTGGCCTGGCCGAACTGGGTGTTCGCAGCCTTCGGCGCCTTGCCGACCGTCCACGAAAATCCAAACCGCGGGCTGATGCCGAAGGAGTTCGGGACGTGATCGGTGCGCAGGCCGAACAGCTGATCGATTTCAGGATTGTACGCGGGATGGGTGAGGAAATCGAACATGTCCGCGCGCAAGCCGTACTGGAACTGGAGCGTGTTCGTCTTGCGCCACGTATCCGTGAGCGACAGCGAACCGCCGGCAAGCGCGCCGCTGCGATCCTGCGCGCCGAGCCGCCGCACGAACGATGATGGCGTGCCCGCCGCCAGATCGGCCAGTGAGTTGTAGCTGAATGTGCCGAGCGTGTTCGCCTGCTCGATCTGGTTGTACCACTCGTAGCGCGGGTCGGTGCTCAATTTGAGACGGTGCTTGCTGTCCTCGTTGAACCAGGAAAGATTGTCGGTGAGCGAGACGACGCCTGTGCGGCTCGAGCGTGAGAGGTTCGATCCGCTGCCGAACTGGAGATTGTTCAGGTTGATTCCGCCCGTCGGATCGGTCGACGTGACCAGCACGGTGCCCTGCGGCAGTCCGATGTACGGCGAGCCCGTGGCGCTGCTGTAATCGATGCCGAATCGCGTCTCGTTCAAAAAACTCGACCCGACGTTCATCGATGCGTATCCCTGCAAGCTTCCGCGCGCGTTCGTGTTCTGCCCGCCGTAGCTTGGGAGCGAGCGCGACCCGAGCGACGACGCGCCGGAGTTCGAAAAATTTGCGTTGATCGTCGTATTGTATGTCGCGCCGGTGGTGCTGTTCGGCGGATTGAAATCGAATCGCGCGAGCAGTGACCCGTTCTCGGTTGCGCGTTCGCTCGGCGTCGCGCTCACCGAAAACGGCACGCCGAGGCCGCGGAGAATATTCTCGAAACGCTGCACGGAGTCCGGCGCCAGCCCCAGGCGGACCAGCCCCGAGCTGTCGGCGCTGAGCAGCGTGTTCAGCGGGCTAGTGCGGCGGCCGAACTGATACGACACCGTGTACAGCGACTGCTCGGGCACGATTTCGCCGGCGGCGTTGCCGCTCACCGCGATATTGCGGAATTGAGAGTTGAGCGACGAAGCGGCGGGATCCGACCACTGGAACGACGGATCGTCCAGCGTGATCCGCAGCGCGTGCCGCGTAAACGGAGACCCGCCGAACGGCGTGAGGCTCGTCTGCGCCCCACTGAAGCCGCCGCGCGACGCGTCGGCGGTGGTCGTGGACACACGCGTATAGACGTTCGCGTCGCGCGGAATCGAACTCGCGGCCGACGTTACGCCGTTCATCGTGACGGTATTTTGGTTCGCCTGCAGGCCGAGCGCGGAAAAGCCCGCGGTTGTTCCGTCGGCATTGTACAGCATCGCAAAGCCCGGGATGAGCGCGGCCATCGCCGTGAGATCACCCTGCAGGTTTGCGGGAAGTGAGCTGCCGTTCGGATTCGTGCCCGCGCCGCCGACATCGGCGGCGATGGCTTCGGCACGCGGACGTTTCGACTCGGCGATTCTCACCGCGTCGAGATTCTGCGCCGTTGGTTTCATCACGGCCGCGACGCGCAACACTTCTTCCTCGCCCTCGCGGCGCAGCCGAAATTCCTGCGGCGCAAAACCGATGGCGGTGATGTTCACCGTGTAATCGCCGCCGCCATTTTGGAAGATCACGGAGAAACGGCCCTGCGCGTCGGAGCGAATCGTGCGCGCCACACCGGACGCGGCCGCCGTCAGCTTGATCTGCGCGCCTGCGATGCCGGACGAGTCGGGGCGCTGGACCCGCCCGCGTATGACGTCGACGTCCGGATCCTGGGCGAATGCGGCCGAAGCGAGACAGACAGACGCCATGACAGCGGCGAGAATCGTCGAAGCACGGAAGCGGATGAGGGGCACTGCTGGGCTCCGGAGAGTGTGTATTAGTTGGCTAATACAGTTGCACTCTTTTGGCGCCGCGTCAATAACGGGTTGATTAACTCCTCGTTAATACACTTTTACGCCATCACGGAATGAGCGGGCGCAGCTTCACGAGCTGCGGGTCGATCACCGCGCGATCGCCGACTACGACGATCGCCATCTTTTGCGGGTCGAGATAAGTCGCCGCGGCGGCGCGGACATCCTCACGCGTGACCGCCTGAATGCGTTTCACGTACTCGGTGCGCCAGCCGTCGCCGAGCGAGTGTTCATCCATGAACTGCATGAGGCCCGCGCGGCCTTCGCGCGAATTGTTGCGCGCCTCGAATGCCGCGATGACGCGCGCTTTTGCGCGGTCGAGTTCGGCTTCGAGCGGCGCGGTTTTTTGCAGCGTCAGAATCTCATTGATGAGCGCGCCGAGCGCGGCGCCGGTGTTCTGCACCTTCACGTCGATCGCATCGACCCAGTATGTGGCGCTGCGGCGCTGCCACAGCGTCGAGGTTGCGCGCGGCTTGACGCTGTCGATTCCGCCGATGTCGAACGACACCCGTGAGCTGTCATCGCCGGCGAGGAGCATGTCGGCGACTTCGAGTTTGGCGAACTCGACATCCGCCGGATCGATGACGGGGAGGCCGATCCATGTCACGCTGCGCGCCGCGCCGGGCTGATCGATCGTCGCGAGCTCGTGGACGGTTGCCGCGTGAATCGAGAGCGGCTTCGACGGATCTCCCGCTTTCCAGTCGCTGAAGATTTCGCGCACCGCGGCCTCGACGGCCGCATCATCGAACACGCCGCTGATATACAGATGGGTGCGGCGCGCCGCGTAGTTGTCGTCGTACACATTGCGGACGTGGCCGAGCAGGAGCTGGCTCAGCGTCGTCGCGACGGCGTACGGATGTCCGAACGGCCCGTCCGGGAAAATGATTGCGCGCCAGTGCTGCTTCGCGAGATCGCTTTCGTTGTGCAGCGCGCTGTCGAGCGCACGCAGCGCATTCCGGCGGACGCGGTTGAAGCCGGCGGTATCGAGCAGGGGATGGCGCACGATGTCCGCGACGAGCGACAGAAAGTGCGGAATGCGCGCGTCGTCGACGTCGCCGCTGAGCGTGGTGGAAATCGGTCCGGCGCGGACCGAGAGTTTGGTGCCGAGCGAGGCGGTCTCCGTTTCGATCGTCTTCGCGGAACGCGCGACGGTGCCCTGCAGGAGGATGTCCGCCGTCAGCGATGCGAGGCCGGCGCCGAACGACGGCTCGTCGATTTCACCGCTCTCGAGCACGAGCGCGATCGTCGCTTTGCGTTCGGTGCCGGTATGGGTGAACGTCGTGCGCAGTCCGTTCTTGAGCGTGAATACGTACGGCGCGGCGTCGGGGGCCGGCGCGGCGAGGGGCGCTCTCGCTGCAGCCGTTGGTTTCGCGGCCGGTGCTTTCGGGACCGTCGATTTCGCGACCGGTGCCTTGCCGGCCGCTGGCGTAGCGGCTGACGCGGCCGGAACCGGCGCTTTCTGCGCCGCCACGGCGCTCGCAGCGAAGAAAACCGCGGGAATCAGATTCCGGACTATACGAGCATTCATTTTACGAAATCTATTGGAGACGCAAAGACGGATTGCGCTGTGATCACTATCTTCCCGTCTGTGATCACCGTGCACAAAGGCGACAACCTGCGCGTGCTCGCCGCATTTCCGGCGCGCGCGTTCGATCTGATCTACATCGACCCGCCGTTCAACACGGGGCGCACGCAGGCGCGCACCAGGCTGAGCACCAAACGCGATGCGACCGGTGATCGCACCGGATTTGGCGGCAAGCGGTACTCGTCCATCACACTCGGGTCCGAACAGTTCGCGGATTCATTCGACGATTACCTCGCCTTTCTCGAGCCACGCCTCGTGGAGGCGAAACGTGTGCTGCGCGCGACCGGCAGCCTCTTCGTACACTTAGACGCGCGCGAAGTGCACTATGTAAAAGTCTTGCTCGACACGATGTTCGGGCGCGCGTCGTTCATGAACGAAATTATCTGGGCGTACGATTACGGCGGCCGCAGCAAGACCCGCTGGGCGCAGAAGCACGACACGATTCTCTGGTATGTGCACGATCCGGCGCGTTACACATTCCGCCAGAACGAATCGGACCGGCTGCCGTACATGGCGCCAGGGCTGGTCACTCCGGAAAAACGCGCCCGCGGCAAGCTGCCGACGGACACATGGTGGAATACGATCGTCAGTCCAACCGGAAAAGAGAAAACGGGGTATCCGACGCAGAAACCGCTCGCGATTCTCGAACGGATCGTAAAAGTCCATTCGAATCCCGGCGATAAGCTGCTCGATTTTTTTGCGGGAAGCGGGTCGTTCGGCGAAGCAGGGGACAGGCACGGCCGGGACGTCACGCTGGTCGATTCCAGCCTCGCTGCGATGCGCATTATGAAAAAACGATTCGGCGCGCGGGCGACATTCCGCTGACCGCCGGCTCTACTGATACTGGATGTAGAGCGGCCGCGGGTGAAGCCGGAGAATCTCCGCGATCGTCGTGCGCGGCAGGTCGTTCCGCGGTTTGTAAAACTGTTTCCATCCCGCGAACTGCACCGGCTCCGCCTTGATCCACTTTCTGAACGTGTTCTTCTTCAGATCCGGCGGCCCGAACCCGTCCATGTCCATCACGATCTGCACCCGCGGATCGAGCGCGATCTTTTTCGTGTTCGTCACGCCGTGCTGCGTAAACCGGTGGACCACGAGCACTTTTGGCGTCAGCGAATTCCTGGTGACGAGATCGGCCAGAAACGCGCTCGCGTAATTCACATCCGCCGCATCGAACGTTCCGACCTTCTTCCCGGGCGGCGTTCCGTCCTTCATCGAGAACTCGGGATCGATGCCGAGGTGAAAATTCGGCCGCGAGAGAAATCCGGCGAGGCGCGGCAGTTCGTCGCGAAGATTCGACTGACCGACCTGCAAATCGAGAAATACGAGGGCATTCCGCTTCGCGGCGAGCGCGGCGACGCGTTCGATCAGCGACGAATCCATGCGCAGGCGGTACCGGCCGTCCTTGCCGGGCGCGGCCTGCGCGACGACCGCGATCAAATGCAGCGCGGGCTGAACGGGCGTGGTTGGATCCGCCTTGGTCCACGCGGCGACCTCGGTGTCGAGCTTCTTGAGCATTTCCTCCGGCTCGTACTCACCGAGGACGCCCATTTTTTTCGACAGCAGATTGCCGTAGAACGCGACGATACGATGGCCCGGGAGTATCGAACCGGGCAGCGGGTCGGCGGTGCGCACCGGCCACATCGCGTCGAGAATGGAGTCCTCGCGCGCCTGAGCGATGCTGTCCGCGTTCGGCGGCGGAACGGTTTTCTTTTTTTTGGGCGCCGGAGCGGTGGTCTTGTGCTTCGGCTTCGGTTTGGCCGCCGAGTCGGATGCGGACTGCGCGCTGAGCGGGAGTGCGAGCAGAAGCAGAAATGAGAGCAGAGTCGTGTTCACGAGCAGAGACGAGTCGCGGCGGGTTTCAGTAACCGTCACGGTCCGATGATTTCGATCCTATGCTCCGCGCGCACCGTATACTGCCCCGCAACCGTAATCTCGAGCTGCACGATATACGCTCCCTTCTTGAGCGTCGAGATATCCAGTTCGATCGCGCGCGGCGACGTGCTCACGCCACGCGCCGACATGTCCTCGACTGCGACGCTCACCGGCGTCGCGACACGCGTGAGTTTCAGCGCCTCAGCCTTCCTGCGCAAAAATCCGCCCTCCTCGACCTCTTTCACCACGGTGAGCGAGACACTCATCTTCTCGCCGTTTGGATCGGTGCCGTACGACTCCCAGTACACGCCGAGCTTTTCGTCGGCGCGGAGGCGCTCGGTCGGCACCGCGTGCGGAGCGGCCTCCTCGACGGTCGACGGGAATTTTCCGTACGGTTTGTAGAAGAGCAGATCGGAAATCGTGACGCGTGTGCCGACGGAAAATGGAGGTCGCACGCCGTAACGCGCCCGGGCGACGGCGTTGTGTGCGGGGGCCGCGACCTCGGCGCTCATCAACAGCGGACCCCACGGCGCCATCGCGATGATCAGCCCGACCGGCGGCGCATCCTTGATCGTCTTGCCGTAGCCGACGGGCACGGTGCCCGGCGTAACGACGAGCGACGCGTTGATCGGCGTGCCGGCGAGTTCGGGCATGGTGCGCGAATCGTACGCGAGCACGACGAGCGCGCTGTCGCCGCGATGAAACACGGCCTTCTGATGCTCGAGTGGTTTCAGCACTTTCGCGTACACCGGACCGTAGCGACCGATCACAGGCGGAAGCTGGAGGCGCCAGTTCGCGGAATCCGAGAGCGACGGTTCGTTGATGACGAAGCCCGCCGGAATCATGCGGTACGCCGGCATCTGTTCCTCGCCCGTGATTCCATCGCTCGAGTTCGCCCACGAGCGCTCCCAGCCGAACCGCAGCATCAACTCACGCTCGTCGTCGTCGAATCCGAACTGGTACTGACTCGGCGCATCCTGCAGCATCTGCGCCATCGTGAGCCGCGAATACCACTCGGTGCGCGAATCGTTGCCCGGCATCGCGTAGAGCGTTTTTGCGAGGAACCAGACGCGGTCCTCAAACGCTTTCTTCTGCGGATCGCCGCACTGATACCGGCGGTACTGCTGGCGCGCGTCATCGTCGAGGAGCATCGAGATGTCGTGCCACGCGCATTGATCGCGCGACAGCATTTTTCC
>DASYSH010000036.1:0-3967 GCA_036003525.1 Gemmatimonadaceae bacterium
GCCGGTTTATAACGAAGCCGCGGTCGTCGCGGAGACGCTGGAGGCGATTCTCGCGCTCGACTATCCCGCCAGTCAGTTACAGGTTCTCGTGATTTCCGATGCGTCGACCGATGGAACCGATGCCATTGTTGAGACGTTCGCTTCACGCGGCGTACAGCTCGTGCGGCAGGATGAGCGTCGCGGAAAAACCGCCGCGGAAAATGCGGCATGGCACTATCTGGACGGCGAGATCATTCTCTGCACGGACGCCTCCGTGCGGCTCGAAAAAGGCGCACTGCGCGCGCTCGTCGCGGAGTTTGAAGACCCAACCGTCGGCGTTGCCTCTGGCCGCGACGTCAGCGTTTCGCGCATGGAGAGCGGGGCCAATCCCGGCGAATCCGCCTATGTGGGTTATGAAATGTGGATTCGCGATCGCGAAACGCTCGTCGGGAGCATCGTCGGCGCGTCGGGATGTTTGTATGCCACGCGCGCCGAACTGCATCGCCATGTATTGCCTGAGGAACTGAGCCGGGATTTCGGCGCGGTGCTGCACGCGCGAATGCACGGCTATCGCTCGGTGTCGTCGCGCAATGCGATTTGTTTCGTGCCGCGCAGCGCGTCGCTGCGCCAGGAGTATCGCCGAAAGGTTCGCACCATGACGCGCGGACTCGGCACACTGTTCCACTACGGACGCCTGCTCGATCCATTCAGGTACGGACGTTTCTCATGGATGCTGGCGAGCCACAAGCTGGCGCGATGGCTCGTGCCGTGGGCTGCTTTCGCGAGCGTGCTCGTAATCGCGGTGCTCGCGCGCGAGTACACCATCGCGCGCGTTGCGCTCGCCGCGGTTGTAGCGGGATGCGCGGCGGCGCTTATCGCGTGGAATTGGCGTTCGTCGCGGCCACTTCCAAAGGCTCTCGCGACGCCGGCGTTCGCTGTGTGTGGTTTGATCGCCGGAATGCACGCGTGGCTCCGCCTTTTCATTCGGCAATCCGCTCCGGTGTGGGAACCCACGCGACGCGATCGCCTGGGCACGGCGCCCTGACGCGCTCAACTCGCGAGCCGTTCGAGCATCGAGGCGATGTTCGTCAGCGAGACCACACCTACCGCGGCCGTGAAGCTGAACAGCGCGGAGAGCGCGACTCGGCGGTCACCATCACGATGCAGCGTGATTCCGGCTATGCAGATGAGCAGCGGCACCTCCCAATGCTGCGTGTAGAGGAAGTATTCCGACCCAAATGCCAGGTGCATTCCTAGATTGACCATCACGATTACGACTCCCGTGACCGCAAGCGCGCGAAACAGGCGATCATCCCGCGCATAGCGAAACCCCAGAGCGCCGCCGATCAGCATGAGCAGTACGATTCCCGCGGTCAGCCATTGCGACGGCGATGCCTCCGGCGTCGCGTAGGTGAACATGAATCCATACCTGCTTTTCGCTTGCAGCGCGACGGAATTCGGGCGCGTCGACGGGCGCGGCGCGAGGAAAGTATTGGGGACCGCCCAGCGGAGCTCGGCGCCGGCTTCAACCGGATCGAGGTGGACAAACTCGTCAGCCTGAGGGTTATAGCCCAGCGTCGCCGGCTCGCCATACACGCGGCTCTCGATACGCGCGAATGCGAAGTTGATCGCGAATGCCGCGACGATGACTGCAATTGCTCGGGCAACGATGGTCCACCGCGGATTCGGCGAGCGAATCGCGAGCATGGCGAGCACGCAGGCGACCGGAATCACATTCGTCACCGTAATGCCGATAGCGAGCGTCGACAGTGCGATCCAGGCAGCCCACCACCATCGCGTGGAGATTCGGTCGTTGCGCGCGGCGAGCCAGAAGAGCGTCGCGATGATCGTTCCACTGATCGCGAACGACTCCGGAACGCTGCCGAACACCACGCGGCTGAACGAGAACATGTCGAGCAGGCAGAGCGATGAGGTTGCGGGCAGCGAGAGGCCGAGGCCGGCAAAGAGAGAAAAGAGCACGACCGTCCTCAGTGCGCTCAGCAATGGCACGACGAGGAGGGCGATGGATTCGCGGAGCGCTTCCGGAGCGAGCGAGCTGAAATGCGTCGCGTGTGCGATAGCCGCCGCGACACGAACCGGCGGATTGAGGAATGTCGTGGCGTTCAGGTGTTTGAAATCCACGGCGCCCCATCCGTTGGCGATTCGCGGAAGCCAGAGGTTCGGATCGGCGTCAAAGAATACGTTGTACTGCGCAAATCCGCCGGTCGCGGCGAAACGCCGTTCCACGGAATAGCTGAGTACGAAGCTGATGATCGTCAGGATTCCGAGCGCGATGACGCGAGTGCGCCGCACCTGGATCCGCGCCTTCGGCGGCATGCTCGACGGGACGCGCTCGCCGTCCGTCGTCCTGCCTGGTAAAGGTGCGGGACGCGCAATGGTGGCCATGTCGGCGGAGTCGGAAAGTTCAGGTTGCGGCAAGCACCGCCGTGAAGAATGCCCCGGCCACGAGGTAGCTCGTCTTGTCCGTGAGCGCGAACGCGACCGGATCCTCCGTTAGCGTTCCACGAAATGCGAAAACCCACACGCGCGATTGCCAGTACAGCAGAAGCGGAAGGCCGCACCAGAGTACGACGGGGCGCGCGTACACCCGCAGTGCGTCGGGACTCGTGACATAGAGGCAGTAGACGAGGCAGGTCGCGGCGGTCGCGGCCGTGCCGAGCGCGAGCAGGGCAAACTCGTCGGTACGCTGATAGGCGCGCCCGTTCGGCGCGGTATCGGGCGCAAGCTGGTTCCGCAATTCGCTTACGCGCTTTGCGGTTGCGAGCGCGAAGAACAGGAACAGCGAGAACGCCAGGAACCATTGCGAGAGTGAAATTCCCGTCAGCGCGGCGCCCGCTATGATGCGAATCGTATATAAGCTGGCGAGCGCGATGACGTCCACCAGCAGTCGCCGCTTGAGCGAGAACGAATACACGAGGCTCGTTGCGGCATAACATGCGAGCGCGATTTCAAACCCGGCGGGAAGCGATAGTGCCAGCAGAACCGTTGCCGCCGCGAGGCCTATTGCGACGGCGAGCGCGGTCGCGGGCTGAAGTGTACTCGCCGCGATGGGACGTAATCGCTTCGTGGGATGGCGCCGGTCCCGCGGCAGGTCGACGATGTCGTTCACGACATAAATCGCCGAGGCGCAGAACGAGAATGCCGCGAAGCCCTGCGCGAGCACGCGCAACAGATTCCACGAAAGTGCGATATGCGCCGCGATAGCCGGCAGAAAGAGCAGCAGGTTCTTCGCCCATTGATGTGGACGAAGTTCGCGGACGACTTCGCGCGCGACACTGCGCGCCGGAGTCAGCCTCACCGCGTTGGCGCGTTCGCGACGAAGACGCCAGAGGCAGTGCCGCGAGGTGTTCGCGGCGTACGGCACTCTCGCGGCCTTCCAAAGCGGAAGGTCGGTCAGCGCGTTCCCGACATAATCGAACTCAGGGTATCGTTCGAGTAACGCGGCGAGCTTGGCGCGCCCTGTGAGATTCGTGCTCTCGCTCGAGGTGATGACCTCCGAAATGCCGTACGTCGCGGCGAGTGTGTGCGGGTGCGGTCCCGCGGCCCCGGTGGCAAGCACAATGTGCCTCCGCTGATCGCGCGCCGAACGGACCAGCGTCAGCACATCGGGATCGACCGCGAGCGCTCCGATGTCGACGGCCGCTTCACGGGCGACGTAGCACTTGAGCGATGCACGGCCGCGAATGAGCGATCGCGCTGCGCCAAAAAGGCTCAACGGTTTGTGAAAGAGGAGGTGGATCAGCCCTTCGGAGAGCAGGTCGCCGCGGATCAACGTACCGTCGAGATCGACGACCAGCGGGACGTCATCGACTGCGCGGTGGCCATCCGCAGTTTCGCGGGGGGGGGTGACGCGCGCCTCGTGAAGGTGTGCATGCGCGTAAGTGGTCATGGGTTATGGACTCGGTCGTTCTAGACTGCGCCGCGCCGACCAAGCATGACCGGCAGCGTGCGCGCCATGATCATCAAA
>DASYSH010000037.1:0-4272 GCA_036003525.1 Gemmatimonadaceae bacterium
TGTTTCGGTTTACTGTGCCGATGCTCGAGCCGGCGTGCTGATGCTCCTCAACGGACAGACCGGACAGGAGAGCGACGGCCATGACTGGAATAATCTGCTGCACATCTGGCACGCGCTGGACAAGGACACGATCATCGCGCACCGGATGCGCGGCGCGGCATGGCTGATGTGCGTGGTGAGTATCGGGATGGGACTCTGGTATGCCTGGAATTCCGGGCGCGGCCCGGCGCAGGAAGAACCCTCAACACCAATCGGATAAACTGCATGCGCTACGTGATGAAACAGAAGCTGTTTTCGTTTACCGATGACTACAACATCACGGACGCGGAAGGGAACGCCGCGTATTGCGTCGACGGCAAGTTTCTGAGCTGGGGGAAGAACCTGTCATTCCAGGACATGCAGCAGAACGAATTGCTGCACATCCAGCAGAAGCTTCTCAATTGGGGGCCGACGTACGAGATCACGCACAATGGCGAACTCGTTGCGGTGGTGAAGAAAGAGCTGTTCACTTTTTTTCACTGCGTCTTTCATGTGGACGAACCCGGGCACGATTCACTGACCGCGGAAGGAAACTTCAACGACCACGAGTACGTGTTCACCCGCGGCGGTGTGCAGGTCGGCTCTGTGTCGAAGCAGTGGTTCACCTTCGCCGATACCTACGGCGTTGAAGTGGACGGCAGCGAGGATCCCGTGCTGCTGCTCGCATGCACGGTGGTGATCGACGAAGCGTGCCACGGAGACGAGAAGCGCAGGTGACCGAAGTTTCTTCCGTGCACGTCGTCTCGCATACGCACTGGGACCGCGAGTGGTACCAGTCTGCCGGACAATTCAGGCAACGGCTCGTCGCGCTGGTCGATGAGCTGATCGATTCGCCGTTGCTGTCCCGTCCGGGCGCGAGTTTTTTGCTCGACGGTCAAACCGCGGCCATCGAGGACTACCTCTCAGTCCGTCGCGAGCGCGCGGCCGAATTGGTGATGCTGCTCAAGAGCGGGATGATCGAAGCAGGCCCGTGGTACGTACTCGCCGACGAACTGATTCCAGGTGGCGAGGCTCTGGTCCGGAATCTGCTGGCCGGGCGGAGAACGCTGAAGCTGCTGCGCGCGTTCGACACATCGCCGCGCGTGCTGTACTGTCCCGATTCGTTCGGGCATCCCGCGGCGCTGCCGGCGCTGGCTCGCGGATTTGGATTTGGAACGATCATCGCGTGGCGCGGATTCGGAAGTTCGCGGTGGCCGCAGGTCGACACGTGCGAATGGATCGCGCCGGGCGGAGAGAGTGTCGCGCTGTATCATCTCTCCCGCAGCGGGTACGAGCTCGGCGCGAACCTCCCGGCCGACCGTGCCGCGGCCAAAACGCGATGGACGGATATCCGGGCTGAGCTGCTTTCGCGCAACACGAACGGAATCGCGCTGTTGCTCAATGGCGCGGATCACCACGCGCGCCAGCGCCAACTGGACGAGGCGGTCGCGGCGCTCACCGAGGCTGCCGCGCCGGATGAGGTCAAAGCGGGCTCGCTCGGCGGGTTCGCGGCCGAAGTCGAAGCGCGCGGAATGAAAGGTTTGCCCGCGATCAGCGGGGAGCTGCGCGATTCGTATGGATTTACATGGAGCATCTCCGGAACGCTCGCGACGCGCGCGCACCAGAAGAGAAAGAACGCGCAGCTCGAACGGGAACTGCTGCGCGATGTCGAGCCGTGGGCGGCGCTCGCATCGCGCAAGACGCCGGCGCCGGCGCGGCGGCAGCTGGTCGAGACCGCCTGGCGTTCGCTGTTGCTGAGTCATCCTCACGACACGCTCTGCGGATGCTCGATCGATGAAGTTGCGCGTGCGATGGACACGCGCCTCGAGGAAACGGCGTCGCAGGCGAGCGGGCTGCGCGCCGGCGCGTTGAACGCACTGATCGGGCATGACGAAGATGACGCGCGTGAGCGCCGCGATGACTGGAAACCGGCGGTGATCGTGCGCAATCGCGCGGCGCGCGCGCGCAGCGGTGTGGCGCTGGTGCGTCTCACGCAATTCGTGTCGGACGTCGCCGTCGGACCGGGATCGGCGCGGCATGAAGTCGAGGTTTCGCCGCACGCGAAACGAACGCCCGCGGTGGCGGACTTTGCGGCGCTTCAAGTTCTTTCGAAATCGGAAGCGCACGAGCGCACCGAATCGCCGCGGCATTACCCGGACGACGATCTGGTGGTGGCGTACGACGCCGTCGCGTGGATTCCCGAGGTGCCCGCGTACGGAGTGCGGTCGTTCGCGCAAACGTCGCGCAATCGTCCCGAGAAAATTCCCAACCCGGCCGGCGCCGATCGCGCGTCGCTGACCAACGGCCGCATCAGGATTCGCGTTGACGACGCGGGCCGCGTGCAGTTCACCGACATCGCGGCGCGGCGCTCCGTCCCGAATCTCTTGCAATGGGAAAGCCGGGTTGATCTCGGTGATACGTACACGCCGTCGATTCGCGAGGACAAACTCAAGCCGAAATTCCTCGGTGCGCGCGTGACGCATCGCGGCCCTGTTCGCGCGTCGATCGAGATGAAGTGGGAATTCCGCGCGAAGAAGGAGCGCGTGCAGGCGTCGGTCGTCTTGATGGTCGACGCGGATGCGCCGTGGCTGCGTATTCACGTCGCGGGGAAAAACTCGGCGGGCGACCACCGGCTGCGGCTGCGCATCGCGACGGACGTAGCGAATGCGCGGGTGATGGCCGATGCGATGTTCGGGCCGGTCGAGCGAAATCCGGTCATCGCAACGCCGGATGAAGTGGCGATGGAGACGCCGCCGCTCACTGCGCCGCTCCATCGCTATGTGTCGCTGTTCGGCGCTTCGGCCGGCGCCACGGTGTTCTCGGATGGCCTCGCCGAATATGAGGCGGACGACGACGGCGCGATTGCAATTACACTGCTGCGTTCGGTTGGCGAACTTTCACGCGGCGATATACCGGAGCGGCCGGGCCACGCCGGCTGGCCGTCGCCGACTCCCGGTGCGCAATGTCACGGCGCGTTCGCCGCGGAGCTGGCGGTGATGCTGCATGGCCCATCAAGTGCCGCGACGATCGATTCCATCGAGCGCGCGGCCGATGACATCCTGCTTCCGCTCACCGGCGCCACGCTGCGATCCGCGCTCGGAGCTCCGGCGACGGTGCAGGGAATCAGCCTCGAAGGAGAAGGACTCGCGTTTTCGTGCGCGAAAGAATCCGAAGACGGCCAATGGCTGGTCTTGCGCTGTGTGAACCTTCTCGACGAGCCGCGCACGGGATCGTGGCGCATTGGAACGCCGGTCACCGAAAAGCACATCGCGCGGCTCGACGAGACGATCGTTCAGACGGCGCCCGGGACCGGCGAGAATGTGAACTTTCTCGCCGGTCCGCGCGCGATCGTGACGATCCTCGTTCGCTGACCCGTCAGGCCTTGGCCGGTGGATTCATGAATCCGGTGGCGCTTTCGATCTGACCAGAGGGACCGAACACGAACACGTTCGTGCCGCTGCCGAGCTGCTTGTCGCCCGGACCCGCGAGGATGAAATCCGCGAGCACGGTTCCCTGACAATGGCGCACATCGCTGCTGCGCTTCATGCGCATGCCGGGCATGAAATGCTGAGCCGCTGCAATGTGTGGAAATAGTTCCGTGAGTCCGGCGATGTTGCTATAGCGGTCGTGGAAGCTCAGTTCTTTCGAAGCGATGCGTGTGAGCGTTTTCTCACGCGCGGCCGCATCGGGCTCGGCCCACGCATCGAACCATGCGTCGATCGCGGCGGCTGCGCCCGAGTTGATTTCGTCGGCGACGACATTCGAGAACACGGACAGCTGATACCTCCACCCCTGCACATGCTGATCGCGCACGGCGGCGCTGTCGAGCTCGTGGGTCAGCGTGAGCTTCGTCGCGCCGCGTTCGGACGCGAGCTGGATCGTTACGCGCGAGGCGCCAGCCGGAATTGGATTGCCGTTCACATATCCGTATGTGAACACGATCTTCTCGGGCGGCTTCACCTCGAGCACTTCGCCGCGAACCTCGGTGCCCTCCGGATACTTGATGTACATCTTGCCGCCGGGTCTGGAATCGATCGTCGATCCCGCCCCCCACCATTTCGACCATTGGGCCGAATCGGTGAAATAGCGAAAGACGGCTTCGCGCGGGGCGTTGATGACGATGGTGCGGTCGAGCCGGTGGTCGAGTGCGGTCATTTTGCGTCTCACTTTTTGCGGTTGCGTTTGATACGCCGCTTGGCCCGCGGGCCACGGCGTGTGTGTTCGAGTTCCACGAGAAGCTTGAGACGCCAGAGC
>DASYSH010000038.1:0-3175 GCA_036003525.1 Gemmatimonadaceae bacterium
GAGCAAGCAGGCGTTCCGCGATCTCGAGGAACAGCTGCTGTACGTGCTCGACGAAAAAGGGCACTCGGTGCATCTCACCGATCGCGGCGTCGAATTCATGGCGCCGCAGGATCACGATGCATTCGTGCTGCCGGATATTTCGATCGAGATCGGCCGCATCGAAAAGGACCCCGAGATGACGCCCGAGCAGAAGCTGCTCGCGCGCCAGAAAATCGAAACCGAATACGCGCTCAAGAGCGAAAAACTCAACATCGTGCACCAGCTGCTGAAGGCGCACGCGCTCTACGAAAAAGACGTGAACTACGTCGTGCAGGAAGGGCAGGTGCTGATCGTCGACGAATTCACCGGCCGCACAATGCACGGGCGCCGGTGGAGCGAGGGCCTGCATCAGGCGGTCGAGGCCAAGGAAGGCGTGCAGGTGAAGGGCGAAACGCAGACGCTCGCCACCATCACGATTCAGAATTACTTCCGCATGTACGAGAAGCTGGCGGGCATGACGGGAACGGCGGAAACTGAAGAGACGGAATTCTTCGAAATTTATAAGCTCGAAGTTGCGGTCATTCCGACAAATCAGCCGATGATTCGCGACGACAGGCACGACCTCGTCTACAAGACGCGCCGAGAGAAGTACAACGCGATCGTCGAGGAAACGCAGCGGCTGCACAAGCTGGGATTCCCGGTCCTCGTCGGCACGACGAGCGTCGATGCGTCCGAGACACTCGCGCGTCTCTTCCAGCGGGCCGGTCTCACGCACAACGTGCTGAACGCCAAATACCATCAGCGCGAAGCGGAAATCGTGGCGCTTGCGGGTCAGCCCAACGCGGTCACGATCGCGACGAACATGGCGGGCCGAGGCACCGACATTAAGCTCGGACCCGGCGTGACGGAATCGAAGCCGTCAACGGTGAAGGATGTCGACAACAAGGACGTCGCGGTCGAAGAATGCGGCGGGCTGCACATCATCGGATCCGAGCGCCACGAATCGCGACGCATCGACCGCCAGCTGCGCGGACGTTCGGGTCGCCAGGGTGATCCGGGCGCATCGCAGTTCTTCCTGTCGCTCGAAGACGATCTCATGCGTCTGTTCGGGTCCGATCGCATCGCGCGCCTGATGGACCGGATGGGCGCTCAGGAGGGCGAGATGCTCACGCATCCGCTCATCACGCGATCGATCGAACAGGCCCAAAAGCGCGTCGAACTGCAGAACTTCCAGAGCAGAAAACGGCTGCTCGAGTACGACGACGTCATGAACCAGCAGCGCGAGGTGATTTACTCGCTGCGCTCGTTCGCGCTCGAGGGCGGCGAAGAGCTGAAAGGCGAAGCGGTGAAGATGGTGCAGGAGGCGGTCGCGCGCCGCGTGGAGACGGCACTCGCGGGCGAAGAAGATCCCATGGACTGGGACGTCGCGCTCCTGCGACAGGACCTGCTCATGCACTATCTGCTCACCGTGCCGTGCTTCGAGGAAGACGGCACGCGCCCGCCGACGATCACGGAGGCCGGCGAGCAGACCAGCGCGGCGGGCGTGAAAGCATTCCACGCGAAGTTCGCAGCGCTCGGCGAATATTCCGCGCAGCTGCTTTCGCTCGTGATGCTCAACGTGCTCGACGAAAAGTGGAAGGACCATCTCTACGATCTCGACCAGCTGCGGAACGCGATCCACTATCGCTCGTGGGGTCAGAAGGATCCGCTGCTCGAGTACAAGAGCGAGGCATACACGATGTTCGTCGATCTCATGCACGATGTGCATCACACCTTCGCCGAGCGTTTTCTGCGCGTGCAGGTGGTGTTCGACGGGCAGGATCCGAACTCGCCGAATCGCGGCGCGCCGCCACCGGCGCCGCCGGCGCCGAAGAAGCGCTACAACGCGCTGGGCGGCGTCGAAATCGACGGCGGCGGAACGGGCACCGACGAAGTGATGGACATCGGGCCGGGCGAGTCGCCGGAGACGTCCAAGGCCGCGGTTCGCCGCGATCCAACGATCGTCGGGGCGGGGAAAGGCGTCCGGTCCCTCACGCCGGGCGGGGGCGCGCCGGGCGCGGGCAGCGGCGACTGGTCGAATGTCGGGCGAAACGATCCTTGTCCGTGCGGCAGCGGGAAGAAGTTCAAAAAGTGCCACGGGACCAACGCGTAAAGCTGGCGCCGACTGGAACTTCGGCGGAAACGGTGCAGTATTGCCTGTGAGAGGAATGTCCCATTCGCTGAGGACCCCATGCGTGTGATCAGGATTGCATCGGCCGTGTCACTGTTTGCGTCGGTCCTCGCGGCCCAGCAGACCGCGCCCTCCGCACGACACGAGGGCAAGCTCGAGGCGGAGGTGCATTTCACCACCGACGGAAGCACCTGGTTTACGACGAACATGCCGGCGTATGTCGCGTTGTTCGACGTGTCCCGCACGGGCGCGACGCAGCTCTATCCCACGTTTTCGGCGCAGGCGCGCGTTCCCGCCGGAACGTTCCGTGATGTCGCGCTGCGGTTTCCCGCGGCGCTCCCGGGCTACGGCGGACAATCAAGTTCACTGACGCCAATCGCGTTTGCCGGAACGACCCGCACGGGCGGCGGCTGGCCTCACACGCTTCTGCTCGTCGCGTCCACGGCGCCGCTGCGCGTTGGTAATCCCACCGAGACGAACATCTCGCTGAACAACAAGCTGTTCCAAGAGCACCACTTCACCGATGTCGAGACGGAAGAAGGCATCAAGGCGATCGTCGCACTGGTGAGTCCGGTCGATTCGTACGCCGATGTCGTGACCGATCAAGTCGCATCACTGCCGGGAGCGGTGCGCGCGCTGGCGTTGAGCGCGTCCTATGATCCGAGTCGCGTCAGCGTCGGGTACAGCTGCCACGACGGGAACAACACGTTCTACAGCGCCGTTCCGCAACTCGGGGCGAGCTGCACCGCTCTCCGCGAAATTCCGCCGGGACTCATGCATCCGGCTGTCCCGGGACCCGTGGTCAATGCGAGCGTCGCATCGGCAAAGGTCGACAGCGCGAACGCGTCGGTGAAGCGTTCACCGGTGGGAGAGTCGAGGAACATCAGTGACCCGGAAGAGATCAAGCGGTTCATGGAAACGCTGCGCAGCAGTGGGACCGCGCGCGAAACAACGCCGGCGGCATCGCACTATGTGAATGGGCAGGCGAACGGAGCAAATGGCCACCCGCTGGATGTGAACCGGCGC
>DASYSH010000039.1:0-3142 GCA_036003525.1 Gemmatimonadaceae bacterium
CGTCGTCGAGCACGATCACATCGCGACCCGACTCGACGGCCTTCGCCGCACCGCGCACGCGGTCCGGCTCGACGATCACCAGCGCCGCCGGGTTCAGGCGCTGATGCACGAGCGATTCGTCGCTGCCATATCCGCGCATGACGATCGCGGGTTTCATCCCGAGCTCGGCAAGGCGGCGCGCGACAAACGCCGAGACCGGCGTCTTGCCCGTGCCGCCGACCGTGAGGTTGCCGATCGAAATCGCCGGAAGCGACAGTCGATGCGCGCGCAGCAAACCGCGATCGTACGCGGCGTTGCGAATGCCAACGATCGCCGCGTAGATCCACGAAAATGGCGTGAGTACCACACGCGCGGCTTGCGCCACGCGCGACGGCGATGCCCAGATGGCGTCGATGACCGAAACGGCCTCAGGCATCCGCGGCGCGCTGCGTTTCATTCATGAGCGATTCGAACCGTCCGGCCTCGGCGGCCGCGTCGCGCGGCGACGATCCGCCGACGAACGCGGGGTCGCCATACGCGATTGTTATGCGCGCAAAGAATTTCGGAATCATGAAGCGGTCCCAGCTCTTGAGCCGCCATGCGCGGTCCGCGTGAATCAGCAGCGGAACAACGGGAACGTTTGCGCGCTGCGCGGCGACGAGCGTGCCCGACTGGAATGTCTGCGCCGGCCCGCGCGGTCCGTCGGGCGTGACCGCGACGACAACTCCGCGCTCGAGTTCCTTGATCATGGCGAGCAACGCGCGCGATCCGCCGCGCGTGGTCGAACCGCGCACCGTGGTGTTGCCCCAGGCCGCGAGCACGCGCGCAATCAGTTCTCCGTCACGGTGCTGGCTCACGAGCACCGCGATGTTCTGTCTTCGGTGCTGAAACGCCGCGGGAAGAAGCGACGCATGCCACAGCGCGAATACCCACGGTTTGTTCTCCGCGCGCAGCTTTTGCCAGCCCCCGGCGTTGCGCGTACGGATGCGCCACGTGCGCGTGAGGAGTGAAACGAACAGGAGCGCGACGGGCAGCAGTATTCGCACCCGCCAGTCGACCGCGTTCGATGGCGGTACGTCTGTTCCGGCGCCGCCGGTCACCGGGCGAGCTCCGATGCCATCACGGCGACACGCCCCGCCGCCCCCGGCTCACCGAGTTTCGCGCGCACCTCGGCGAGCCCGGCGAGCATCGCCCGCCGCGCGCCGGACTGCGGATCGAACAGCGGATCGAGCGCATCCGCGACGCGCAGCGGCTGAAACGCATCCTGCACGAATTCCGGCGCGACCTCGCGTCCGGCGACGATGTTGAGCAGTCCGATGAACGGAATTTTCACGATCCGTTTTGCGATCGCGTAATCCACTTTTCCGGTTCGATACACGATCGCGCACGGGCAGTCGGCGACGGCCGCTTCGAGCGTCGTCGTGCCGCTTTTGCACAGCGCGACATCAGCGGCGCGCAGAATGTCGAGGCTTGCGGAACTGACCATCTGGTACGGAACGCGCGCGGGATCCAGCTGGATCGCAGGCGCCACGCTCACGACGACATGGAGACCGGGGCGCCTTCGCTCGAGGTCGCGCGCGACCGCGAGAAAATCATCGAGCAGGCGCTTGATCTCGCCGGCGCGGCTGCCCGGAAACAGGGCGAGCACTTCCTTCTCCGGCGGAATGCCGAGGCGGCGCTTCGCCTCGGCGCGGTCCGGCATCGCGATCGCGCGATCGAGCAGCGGATGGCCGACGAACGTGGCATCGATTCCGTTCGCGCGCAGAAGATCCTGCTCGAACGGAAGAATGACGGCGGCCCTGGTGATCACGCGCGCCATCGACTTCATGCGACCCGCGCGCGAGGCCCACACCTGCGGCGTGATGAAATAGAGCACGGGCACGCCGGCGGCTTTCGCGGCCGTGCCGACTTTCAAATTGAAAAAGCCGTAGTCGACCAGCACGACGAGCGCGACATCGCCGGTGTTGAGGCGGTCGCGAATGCGGCGGTACAGCGCGACGTGTGCCGGCACGTACCTGAGCAGCGCGACGAATCCGACGACGCCGTCGAGCTGTTCGAGTAGCGTGACGCCCGCCGCGCGCATTCTCCCGCCGCCCGTGCCGGTGAGGGCGAGATCCGGGCGCAGCGCATGAAGCTTCTCCGCGAGCGCCGCGCCGTGCAGATCGCCCGACGCTTCGCCCGCGAGAATCAGGACTTCACGCACGCGCGTGCGCGGCCGCCATGGCTTTCTGCCCGCGTCCGTCGGGGAGCGAACGCTCGATCTCCTGCACGATGCGCAGCGCCACCGACAGCGCGTCGCGGCCATCCTGCGCCGTGACGGCAACGGGCGCTTCACCGCGAAGCGCGGCGACGAAACTTTCGAGCTCGAGCTTGAGCGGCTCGCCTTCCGGCGCGTCGATCGGCACGCGCTCGACGAACGCCTCGATCGATTGCGCGGATTTCGCGAGCGCCACGAGATCCATGTCCGTGCGCAGCCGGTACATCTCTCCTGTGCCGGCCGCGAGGTCGAGCGACAGATATCCGTTGCGCTGAAAAATCCGGAGCTTGCGCATGCGATCCTTCGACACGCGGCTCGCGGTGATCGTCGCGACGGCGCCGCTCTCGAACGAAATGCGCGCGTTGGCGATGTCGATCGACGGCGTCAGCACCGGAATTCCGACAGCCGAAATCGCGGTCACCTTCGCGCCGGTGAGCGTGAGCAACAAATCGATGTCGTGGATCATGAGGTCGAGTACGACCGCCACATCCGATCCGCGCGGATTGAACGGCGCGAGACGGTCGCTGTCGATGAACAGCGGGTGATCCACATGAGGGAGCGCGGCGCGGATTGCGCGGTTGAACCGCTCGATATGGCCGATCTGCACCATCACGCCATTCTTCGCCGCCAGCGCAAGCAGTTCGTCCGCTTCTTCGATCGTCGCCGTGATCGGTTTCTCGATCAGCAGGTGCTTCCTCGCCTCGAGCGCGGTCTTTGCGACCGCGTGATGGAATTTCGTCGGCGTGACGATCGACAGCGCGTCGACGTTCTCCAGCAGCGCCTCGAGCGTCGGATACGCGACGATCTCCAGTTCCTTCGCGACGGTCGCGGCCCGCTCCGGATTCGCCTCGTAGAACCCGCTGAACGTGACGCCTTCGACGCCCCGCAGCAGCCGCGCGTGATGGT
>DASYSH010000040.1:0-3003 GCA_036003525.1 Gemmatimonadaceae bacterium
GCGCCGCACGCCGAACTCCTGCCGGCGCTGCTGCACGCTATAGCCGATCACACCGTACACACCGACGATCGTCAGCAATAACGCGACGACGCCGAAGCCGGTCATGAAGCGCGTGGCGAAACGCGCGTTCGACGCGCTCATCGACACGAGGTCGTCGATCGTGCGGACATGCGCAAGCGGAATCGCCGGATCGGCAGACGCGATCGCGCGCTGAACTTCCGCGAGCAGCGCTGACGTTTCGAGATTCGAGCGGACGACAAACTGCATCGTGCGGAACGTCAGATAAGGATTCTGCGCGTAGGGAAGGATCATCTCCGGCCGCGGTGATTCGGTCAGCGCGTAGCGCTTCATGTTTGCGACGACGCCGATCACCGTCATCCATGGCCAGTCGCCTGGTTCCTGCGGTCTTCCGACGCGGATGCGCTTTCCGATCGCGACCTGGCCTGGCCACAGCCATTTGGCCATCGACTCGTTGACGATCACAACGGGCAGCGCTCCCGCCCGATCGTCGGCCGAAAAATCGCGACCGGAAACGAGGGACGCGCCCAGCGCTCGAATCATGTCGGGGCTCGCCACGCTGTACTGTGCGATGGGTGCGACAGCGTTCGCTGAAAGCGCCGGTAAATCTCCCTCCGGCGTGAAAACGGACGCCTGCTGCGCGCCGCTGAGCGGAAGCGGCTTTCCGATTCCGGCGGCGGCAACTCCCGGAAGCGCGCGAATATTGTCGAGCGCCGAATTCAAGAATTGAACGGCCGCCGGATGCTCCATCCCCGCGCTGAACGGACGCTCGGGATAACTGGCGGGCGGGAGCGACACTTCGAACGTCACGCCGTGAACCGCGTCGAATCCGAGCTTCGCGTTCAGCTGATGCGAGAGACTGCGAACCAGAAGCCCGGCGCTCGCGACGAGCACGAGCGATCCCGCGAGCTGGCCAACGACCAGCATGCGACGAGCCTTGACCGAGATTCCGCGAAGTCCGGCTCCCCGTCCGCCGCTGCGCAGCGTCTCCATCAGCTGCACGCGGCCGCCGAGTCGCATCGGGAGAATGCTCACCATGAGCGCGGCGAGAGCAACCACGCCGAACGCCGCGAACGCGGACGGCGCATCGAACGTCAGCTCCGACGCGCGCGGAAGGTGATCGAAAGCGTAGGTGCGCAGCAGCTGCACGCCCGCGCTTCCCGCGGCGATGCCGGCCGCGCCGCCGAACGCGACAAGGAGCACCACTTCGGCCAGCACCTCGCCGGCGAGCCGGCGTGCCGAGCCGCCGAGCGCCGCGCGAATGGCGAGCTCGCGCCGGCGCACATGCAATTGTGCGAGCAGCAGCTGCGCGGTATTTACGCACGCAATGATGAGAACGAGCACCACACCCGCCATCAAACTGATGAGCATCGGTTCCACACCGCCCACCAGCTCGCGCCGCAGCGGAACGAGCAGCTCATCAGGCTTCGAATTCTTGATGACGGGAATCGTGCGCCTCGCCACCGCCATCACGCGATCCATGTCCTGACGCGCCGCGAGTTCCGTTATTCCCGTGCGAAGACGTCCTACGATCGCGAGATCGGTGATGCCGCCCGTCGGAGGTTTCAGTGGCACCCAAACGTCAGGCATCGCGGCGAATTGGAAATCGCCGGGCATCTCCGAGCCGCGGGGAAATGCGAACCCGCGCGCGGCGACGCCGATGACGGTGTACGGCTCGGCGTTCAGCGTGAGTACACGGCCAACGATGTGCGGATCGGCGCCGAACCGGCGGCGCCATGCGGCGTCGCTCAACACCACGACACGATCGCTTCCCGGTGTCTCGTTGGAGCGCTCGAAGAAGCGGCCGACTTCCGGGGTGACGCCGAGTGCTTGAAAGAATTCGCCGGTGGCCTGAACGCCGTCGAACCGTTCGGGACTGGTCGCGTCGCCGAGGTTGAATGACGCGCTGCGAAACGCGGCGATCGATTCGAATGTTTCGGTGTTGTCGCGGATGATGCTGAATACGGCGCCGTGGGTCGGCTGTTCGGGAAATCCGAGATTGGCGCCGGGATAGTATCCCCAGACCATCTCGAGGCGATCCGGGTGCCCGTATGGAAGCGGCCTGAGCAGGATCGTGGAGACCAGGCTCATCATGAGCGCGCATGCGCCGATGCCGATGGTGAGCGTGAGCACGCTCGTGATCGTGAACAGCGGTGCGCGCCGGAGCCGGCGCGCGGCATGATAGAGGTTGCGGGCCGCGTTTTCCATTCTGCACTAGAGTACGAAAAAGTGCGGCGCCCGGCGAGCAGGCGTTACGGCGTTGCCGCGGCGTCGGGCATCGCGCGGAGTATGAAACGATCGAACAGCGGCACGCTGAATGCGAGTTCTCCGTGCGCCGGACTGTAGATCATTCCCTTCTTTATGAGCTTCGCGCGCACCGGCGCGCTTCCCTGCAGCGTCGTGCCGAGCGCTTCCGCGATCTCACCGCTGCGGCGCGCGTCGGATGCGAGTCCCGCCATCGCGCGAAGGAATTGTTTTTCGCCGGGCGTCATGCGATCGAACCGCACGCGGAAGAAATTTTGGTCCAGCCGCCGGATCACCGTCTCCGTGGCGTCGCGTACGATCTTGAGCGTGATCGGCGGTTCGGGCGTGCGATTCCACGACTGGTATCCCCACTCCTGAATGAAATAGGGATAGCCCTCAGTCAGCCGGAATATTTCGGCGAGCGCGTCGCGGTGAAAAGTGACTCCTGCAGCTGCAGTCGGTTCGCGCAGCGCGCGGAACGCGTCGTCACGCGACAGCGCGCCGATCTCGGGAAAATTGAACAGACGTTCGGCGTACGACTTCGACTCGCCGGCGAGTCCCGGGAGAATCGGGAGGCCGGCTCCCAACAGCACGAGCGGAAGCCGGAGTTGCTGCATGCGGTGCATCGCCATGATGAGCGCGCCGAGTTCTTTCGTGTTGAAGTACTGCAGTTCGTCGATGAACAGCGCGACGGGGATTTCCCTTTCCTGTGCAGCCTCGGCGATTGCTGCGAACAGATTG
>DASYSH010000041.1:0-2505 GCA_036003525.1 Gemmatimonadaceae bacterium
TCGATTCGGGCGAGCGCGCGGGCGCTCTGTACTATGTGATGCCCGCCATCGAGGGCGAAACGCTGCGCGAGCGGCTCACGCGCGAGAGCCCGATGGCGATCGCCGACGCGCTGCGCATCACCACGCAGATCGCCGACGCGCTTTCGTTTTCCCATTCGCGCGGGATCATTCATCGCGACGTGAAGCCTGAGAACGTGCTGATCGCCCGGTCCGGACACGCGCTCGTGCTGGATTTCGGGATTGCGCGCGCCATACGCGACGCCGGCAGCGACCGCATGACGCAGACTGGATTCTCGCTCGGGACGCCGGCATACATGAGTCCGGAGCAGGCGGCCGGCGAGCGCGACGTCGATCCCCGAACCGATCAGTACTCGCTGGCGATGATGTGCTTCGAAATGCTGACCGGCACCACGCCGTTCAGCGCTCCGTCGCTGGAGTTGAGCCTGCGCAAGCGCTTCACGGAGCGCGCGCCAAGCGTGCGCGCGATCCGTCCCGAGGTCGCCGAGGAGCAGGATGCCGCGCTGCAGCGCGCGATGGCGACCGCGCCCGAAGACCGGTACGCGACGATTTCGGAATTCATTCCGATGCTGCTTCGCGCGCGGAACGAACAGCTCACGACCGGACAGATCGCGAAGCGCGTCCCGGTCGTCGCGGTGCTGCCGTTCACGAATGCCAGCTCGGATCCCGAGAATCAGTTTCTCGCCGACGGCATCGCGGAGGAAATCCTCGGCGCGCTCGCGCAGCTCAAGTCGCTCCGCGTGGTGGGCCGCTCGTCGTCATTCGCGTTCCGCGGAGACAGTGTCGATGTAAAGAAGATCGCCGAACAGCTGCACGCGTCGCACGTCCTCTCCGGCACGATGCGGCGCGCGGGGTCGAAGCTGCGCGTCTCCGCGCAGCTCGTGACGACCGCCGACGGACAGATCGTGTGGTCGGAGCGCTTCGATCGCGAGCTCGTGGACGTGTTTGCGATTCAGGATGAAATCGCGGCGTCGGTTTCAGCGGCGCTGCGCCTCGTGCTGGTCCCCAGCACGACACGCCCCGCGCACACGCCGAACCTCAAGGCACATGAGCTGTTTCTGCGCGCGCGCTCGGTGTACCTGCTCGGCCCGCAGAAATATGGCGAGGCCAGGGAACTGATCGAGCGCGGGCTGTCGATGGATCCCGAGTCGATCGCCGGACGGTCGCTGCTCGCAGGATTCCTCGCGAACACCGGCATCTTTGGAATTTCCGCGCCGCACGACGCGTTTCCGAAAGCAAAGGCGATCGCGAATCAGGTGCTCGAAGACGGGCCCAATGCGTTCGCGACGTATGTGCTCGGCCTCGCCGCGTGGCTCTATGACTGGGATACGCGACTCGCCCGCCGGCTGTGGGAAGAGTCGCTGCAGCTCAGCGGGCGAGCCCGTGCGCTGTATGCGACGCTGCTGGTATTCTGCGGCGAGACGGATCGCGCGCTGCATGAAATCGCGGCGGCCCTGATCGAAGATCCGTTCGACGTGAACAACCGGCAGCAGCATGTCGAGGTCTACTGGTATTCCCGCCGCATGGATCAGGCGCTCACGGAGGCGCAGCGGCTGCAGGAACTGTATCCCGATTCGAGCCACGTGCATTTTCAGCTCGCGAAGATTTTGCTCGCCACAGGGAAGGCGCAGGAAGCGCTGCCATGGGCGCAGCGGTCCGCGACGGGGCATCACCCCAACGGCACGGCTTCGCTCGTGGAAGTGCTGGCCGCGCTCGGACGGCCCGACGAGGCGCGCGCGATTCTCGATGCGTCGCTCGCGCGCAGCGCGAAGACGTTCGTCTCGCCGACGAATCTGGCGCGCATGCATTTCGCGGTCGGCGAAAAAGATCTCGCGTTCGCGCAGCTCGATCGCGCCGTGGAGACGCGCGACGCGCTGTTCGTGACGCTCGGCAAGGATCCCATCTTCGATGGGTGGCGCTCGGAGCCGCGGTTCGATTCGTACGTTCGGCGGGTGACTTACTAGCTGTCGCTGGTATTTAGATCATCGCCGTCAGTATTTGTTTTTGTACGCTCCCAGCCCCGGCCAGTCGGAGAGCAGTGAACCTTTGCGCTGTGCCGTCGCCGTCGCGGGAGTCCCCGGCGCGGACGAATCCGCCACCAGCTCATCGATGATCCACGATCCCAGCGCGCGGTAGCTTTCGAACTGCGATTCGCTGAAAAACTGATCCGCGCTCGATTCCTGCGGAAAAGTCGGTGAGAGATTCGCGTAGTTGATCACGTCGCGCGGCTCCATCTTTCCGTACACGGCCGGCTTGATATACACGAGAACACCGTCGTAGTCCTCTTCCTTGCACCCGGCGCTCTGCGGCATGTCGACCGCGGAATACTTGATCCTCGCGGTCGCCCAGTACGCGCCGTCGCTCGTGCCCGCACGGCCGATGTTCACCGGGTTGTCGAATTCGATCGGGATTCCAAAGTCGATGCGGATCTTCCTCACCGCATTCCCGAGATCTTCAAAAGTGTAGTTCGGATCCGCGCCCGCGTCG
>DASYSH010000042.1:0-3416 GCA_036003525.1 Gemmatimonadaceae bacterium
GAGACGTACGCGGTGAGTTCACTCATCAGGCGCGGCGGCATCTCGCCGGCGAACAGCGCGGTGTTGATCGCCGCGACGATCGCCGCGGGAGTCGCGGGAGTCATGAACGGCGCGACGTTGAACTGCACCGTCGTCGCCGAGTTCGCGTTCGAGAGAAAGGTCGCGTAGTTCCAGCGTGTGAGCATGTTGCCCGACCAATACTCGATCGAATCGGGGAACCCGTCCGGGGTGAGCCAGGTGAACGGCTGCTGGCCGACATTCACGACCTGAGAGTTCAGCGAGCTCACGCCGGCCGCCGTGACCGCCGGTTCGAGCGCGCGCAGCCCCGCCATGATCAGATGGTACGGACGTTTGAATTTTGCCGGCGCCGCCGTGACATTCGCCTCGGACAGCACTTCGCGCAGCATCGATTTGATATCGCCGCCGGTGTTCGCGTAGATCTGCGCGACCGCGGCGATCTGCGCGGGCGATGGATCGTAGCGCAGGAAATACTGCAGCATCTTCGTCGAGATGAACGTCGCGGTGCTGGGGTGCGTCGCGAGCACGTTCAGCATTCCCTCGCCCTCGGCCTGCGCGGCGGCCCCGGTCGCGGGACTCGCGGCCGGAATCGTCACGCCGAGCACGGTCTTCGAGCCGTAATCGTGCTGCGTTGAATTGAAGCTGAACGTTCCCTTCCCCGCGATCGTCCAGCCCGTGAGCACGCGCGAAAGTTCTGCGACGTCCGTCTGCGTGTACCCGCCGTTCACGCCGAGCGTGTGCAGCTCCATGATCTCGCGCGCGTAGTTCTGATTGGGTGCGCCCTTGGTGCTCATCGTCTGATCGAGATACAGCAGCATCGCGGGACTGTGCGCGCTGGCCTTCAGCAGCTGGGGGAAGGTCGTCATCGCATACTGGCGGATGACGGTGTTGTCGTCGATGACCTTGAGGTAGCCGACCTTCTCCATCGAGATGTTGAAGTGGTCGCTCCAGAATTCGACGAGCCGCTCGTACAGCTGGCGGTTGGAGAACGCGCTCGAATAAATCGTCGCGAACGTCAGCTGATTCTGAACGGTCGTCGCGTCGGCGGCGAAGAGCGTGTTGATGTCTTCGGCGACGATGGGAAAATTCGTCGCGACGAACGAGTTCACCGCGGAATCGTCGATCAATTCGGGTGCGAGCTGGTATTCGAGATATTGCTCATATCCCAGCGCTTTCGCGCGCGCGGCTTCGGTGGAATTGACGCCGAACGAAACGCGGCGCGCGAGCCGGAGCTCCGGCGAAATCCACGCACCCGACGGATCGATGCTCGGCGCGGGCGCAATTTGTGGAGGAAGCGACTGCGGGATTCGCGGCGGGGGCCCGGACGGAACACCCTTTCTGCGAATTCCCTGCGCACGCGCGATCGCGGGCGCGACGATGCCGGCGAAGAATGCCGCGCCGGTTTTCAAGAGCGAGCGGCGGTTGAGTGCGTTCATGAATGATGCGACTCCGTGTGAACGCGGTTGTTAACCCTGATCGGTCAACATTCCCCGCGGCGCGAAGAATCGTCAATGACACGAACAGCTTAGAGTGTCACGGTCAGTGTGACCTCTGTCACAAACTGACGGTTCGTGTTGCTGGCATGACACTTCTAACCGCGAAGTGCGTGCTTTGAGATGACGGTCGTCTGTCTTCCTGACGTCGGTCGGAGCGATGAGCTGACGGTGGGCCGTTACGACAACGGGGCCGATCAACCATCGATCGGCCCCGTAAGTTTTTTTCACTGAACGCAGGCAGCTGTCAGCTCTCACCGACGTCAGGAAGACAGAAAACAGTCAGCTCACGGCAGCTCTTACTCCTCTTCGGTAAGCTCCAGCTGCGCATCGGGCGAGATATCCTCTCCTTCCTCACCCTCGCTGCCATCATCGTTTGGATCCGGCACCACTCTCGCCACAGCAGTAACCAGATCGCCCATATCCAGATTCATGAGCTTCACACCCTGCGTATTGCGGCCGGCGACGCGGACATCCTTCACTGGCGACCGGATGATCTGACCGCCGCGGGTGATCAGCATGATCTCGTCCTCGGGCAGCACTTCCATCAGCGCGACGACGTCGCCCGTTTTCTCCGTGCGATTCACCGTCTTGATTCCCTTGCCGCCGCGCTTCTGCACGCGATAGTCCTCGATCGACGAGCACTTTCCGAGCGCGCGCTCGGTGACCACCATCAACGTCGCCTCACGCTTGATGACGACCATTCCGATCACGGCGTCGTTGTCGGCGAGCTCGATGCCCTTCACGCCGGTCGTGTCGCGTCCCATCGGACGCGCATCCTGCTCGTGGAATCGCACGGACAATCCATGCCGCGAGGCGATCACGATATCGTTCGTGCCGCTCGTGACCTGCACGTTGATCAGCGCATCGCCTTCCTCGATCTTGATGCCCTTCACGCCCGTCACGCGCACATTCGAATATTCCGACAGCGCCGTTTTCTTCACGGTGCCGTTGCGTGTGCAGAACAGCAGGAACTCGTCGTCCGTGAATTTCTTGACCGGTACCATCGCCGCGATCGTCGTGTCCGGCGCGACGTTGATCAGGTTCACGATCGGCTTGCCCTTGGTCGCGCGGCCGAGCAGCGGCACCTCGTGCACCTTGAGCCAGAAGCAGCGGCCGTCCTGCGTGAAGACCAGGATATAGTCGTGCGTCGAGGCGACGAAGAGGTGCTCGATGAAATCTTCGGCCTTGAGGTCCGATCCCTGCAGCCCCTTTCCGCCGCGCCGCTGTTTGCGGTACGTCGTGATCGAGGTGCGCTTGATGTAGCCGGAATGCGAGATGGTGACGACCATCTCCTCGTCGGCGATGAGGTCCTCGACCGTGAACTCCCCTTCGTCGGCCGTGATCGTCGTGCGGCGCTCGTCGCCGAACGTTCCGACGACCGTCGCGAGTTCTTCCTTCATGATCTTCATCCGCTTCGGCTTCGAAGCGAGAATCGAATTCAGTTCCTTGATCAGCGCCTGCACTTCCTTGAGCTCTTCCTCGAGCTTCTCGATCTCGAGGCCGGTGAGCTTCGCGAGGCGCATGTTGAGGATCGCCTCGGCCTGCTTCTCCGACAGCTTGAAGCGCCGCTGCAGCTCTGTGCTCGCCGTTTCGGAATCCGCCGAACCGCGAATGACCTTGATGACCGCGTCGATGTTGTCGACGGCAATCTTCAGGCCTTCCAGAATGTGCTCGCGTTCCTTCGCCTTGCCGAGATCGAACTCGGTGCGGCGCACGATCACTTCGTGGCGGTGCGCGATGAAATGTCCGAGCACTTCGCGCATCGCCATGACCTTCGGCACGAGGCGCTTGGAAATCGGATCGGGCACGAGCGCGAGCATGATCACGCCGAACGTGCTCTGCATCGTCGTGTGCTTGTACAGCTGGTTGAGCACCACGCGCGGGATCGCATCGCGCTTGAGC
>DASYSH010000043.1:0-9387 GCA_036003525.1 Gemmatimonadaceae bacterium
CTGCTCATCGTCGATGCGTCGCAGGGAATCCAGGCGCAGACGCTGTCGAATCTGTTTCTCGCGATGGAAGCGGGACTCGAAATCATTCCGATCCTCAACAAGATCGACCTCCCTGGCGCCGAGCCGGAAAAGCGCCGCGCGGAAGTCGTCGGGCTGATCGGCTGCGATCCCGACGACATCCTGCTCGTCAGCGCGAAAGAAGGAGTCGGCATCAAGGAGCTTCTCGAGAAAGTCATCGAGAAAACGCCGCCGCCCAAGGGCGATCCGAACGCGCCGCTGCGCGCGCTCGTGTACGACTCGTACTACGATCGCTATCGCGGCGCGGTGCCGAGCATCCGCGTCGTCGACGGCACGATCAAGAAAGGAACCAAGATCACTTTCGGCGCGAACGATGGCGTTTACGAAGTGCAGGAAGTCGGCTACAACCAGCTGCGTCAGGTTCCGACCGATGTGCTGACGGCGGGCGAAGTCGGGTATGTCGTCGCGGCCGTGCGTTCGGTGAAAGAGACGCGCGCCGGCGACACGGTATTCGACGCCGAAAATCGCGCCGCCGAAGCGCTGCCCGGCTATCAGGCGGTGAAATCGTTCGTGTTCGCCGGACTATATCCGACCGACACGCAACAGTACGAAGACCTGCGCGACGCGCTCGAGAAACTTCAGCTCAACGATTCGTCGCTCGCGTACGAGCCCGAGACATCGACCGCGCTCGGATTCGGATTCCGCTGCGGATTTCTCGGACTGCTGCACATGGAGATCGTGCAGGAGCGTCTCGAACGCGAGTTCGACCTGAGCCTTGTCACGACGGTTCCGAGCGTGGAATACCGCGTGCACAAGACCGACGGCGAGCTGATCCTCGTCGAGAATCCGGCACTCATGCCGCCGGCCTCGATCATCGATTACGTAGAGGAGCCGTATGTGAAGGCGCGCATCATGGTCCCGACCGAGTATATCGGACCGATCATGACGCTCGGCACCGAGCGGCGCGGCGAGTACAAGGGCATGCACTACATCGACACGGCGCGCGTCGAGTTCGAGTGGGAATTTCCGCTCGGCGAAATCATTCTCGATTTCTTCGACAAGATGAAGTCGATCTCGCGCGGCTACGCGTCGCTCGATTATGAGATGCTCGAGTACCGCCGCAGCAAGCTCGTCCGCCTCGACATGCTGATCAACGGCGACGCGATCGACGCGTTCAGCGTAATCATCCACGAGGACAAGTCGTACGACTGGGGCCGCAAGATCGCGGACAAGCTGAAGGAATTGATTCCGCGCCAGCTGTTCGAAGTCGCGATCCAGGCGGCGATCGGCATGAAGGTCATCGCGCGCACCACCGTGAAACCGCTGCGTAAAGACGTGCTCGCGAAGTGCTACGGCGGCGACATCACACGCAAACGCAAGCTGCTCGAGAAACAGAAAGAGGGAAAGAAGCGGATGAAGCAGGTGGGGTCGGTGGAAATCCCGCAGGAAGCGTTCTTGGCGGTGCTGCAAGTAGACTAGACGATGGAAGATGGAAGTTCGAAGATGGAGGATTTGGCAGAATCTTCGGCACGCCATCATCCATCTTCGATCTTCGATCGCATGTCCTCTCTTGTAATCCAAACCAGCTTTCTCGGCGACGTCGTGCTCACGACGCCGCTCCTCGCGGAGCTGGCGCTGCGAGGTGCCGTCGATGTCGTCGTCACGCCGGCCGCTGCGCCGCTGCTCGCAAACCATCCGGCGGTGCGCGACGTGATCGTCTTCGACAAGCGCGGCGCCGATGCCGGGCCGCTCGGCCTGTGGCGGTTCGCGCGGCGGCTGCGCAATCGCGCCGACGGCACCCCGCGCAAAATCTCCGCGGCCTACCTCGCGCAGGGATCGCTGCGCAGTGCCGCGCTCGCGCTGTTCGCGGGAATCCGCGAGCGAGTCGGATTCGATACATCGGCTGGCCGGTTTTTGTACACGCGGCGCGCGCGCTACCGTCGCGACCAGCATCATGCCGAACGTTTGTGGCGACTCGCGGGCGGCGACGCGGCGCTGGTGGTGCCGGGCAGCGTTCGGCCGAGCCTGTTTCCGGGCGAACGTGAGCGCGCCACGGTCAGCGCGCTGCTGAAGGACGTGCCGCGCGACGGCGCCGGATATTTTGCGCTCGCGCCCGGCAGCATCTGGGGCACCAAACGCTGGCCCTACTTTGCGCAGCTCGCCGCGCGCCTCGCGCCGCTGTACCGACTGATTGTCATCGGCGGGCCCGATGACGGCGCGCTCGCCGCCGAGATCGCGCGCGCGGCCGGCCCGGAGCGTGTGATCGACGCGACGGGAAAACTTTCGCTGCTCGAATCCGCCGAGTTGCTCTCGCGCTGCGCGGGCCTCATCACCAACGATTCGGCGCCGCAGCATCTGGCGTCGGCCATCGGCACGCCGACGCTGACGATCTTCGGTCCGACGGTGAAGGAGTTCGGATTCGGGCCGCTCGCGCCGCGCCGCGCGACGATCGGGCATGAAACGCTCGAGTGCCGCCCGTGCGACGCACACGGTCCCAAGGTTTGCCCGCTCGGGCACTGGAAATGCATGCGCGAGCTCGAGGTCGAGCAGGTCTCACGCGCAGCCAATAGCTTAGTGCTCCCATGAACAGCAAGAAAAACACCCGCTACGTTCTCGGCGTCGATCTTGGCGGCACGAAAATCTCCGTCGGTGCGATGAAAGCCGACGGGACCGGGCAGCACGCGATGCACTCACTGCCGACGCCGGCTGCGGACGGCGCGGACGCGGTCGTCGACCGCATCGTCGCGATGATCGGCACGACGATCGCGCAAACGATGAAAGAGACCGGCGCGTCGCGGGAAGACTTCCGCGGCGTCGGCATCGGCAGCCCCGGACCGCTCGACCGCGCGAAAGGTCTCGTCATCACCACGCCGAATCTTGGCTGGACGAATTTCCCGCTGCGCGACCGCGTCGCGCAGGGCGCCGGACTTCGCGCGACGCTCGACAATGACGCAAACTGCGCCACGCTCGGCGAGTGGTGGATCGGAGCGGCGAAGGGCGCCCAAAATGTAGTCGGCATCACGATCGGCACCGGAATCGGCGGCGGCCTGATTCTCAACGGCAAGCTGTACCACGGCGCAAGCGACGCCGCGGGCGAAATCGGACACACGACGATCGATTCCACCGGGCGTCGCTGCAATTGCGGCAACTATGGGTGTCTCGAGGCGTACGCGTCGGGACCGGCGATCGCGAATCGCGCGCGCGAAGCACTGATTTTGACGCCCGATTCCATCATCGTCGAAATGGCGGGCGGGAAGCCCGCGGACATCACGGCGCAGATGGTATACGACGCGTCGAAAAAAGGCGACGAGCTCGCCCGCGACGTCGTGCGCGAAACGGCCCGGTTCATCGGCACCGGCGTCGCGAACCTGCTGAACATTTTCAATCCGGAAGTCGTGGTGCTCGCGGGCGGCGTCGCGCAGGCCGGCGAGGATTTATTCGGCCCGGTGCGCGCCGAGGTCCGGCGCCGCGCGTTCAAGCCGAACGTCGAGGCGTGCAGAATCGTCCCGGGCGCGCTCGATGGCGCCGCCGGCGTCGTCGGCGCCGTCGCCACGTACCTTGCTGAGTATCCGGACGAGGCGTGAGGGGTGAGGAGTACGGACAGCGTGAGGAATAAGAGGCGGGTTGGCGTCATCGGCACGTTCGTTTGGGACGTGATTCACGGCCGCGATCCAAAAAGTGCCCCGGTGGAAGAGTGGGGCGGGATCACCTACGCCCTCAGCGCGTTCGATGCGGCGCTTTCAGCGGATTGGGAACTCGTTCCGCTCGTGAAAGTCGGCGAGGACCTCGCTCCGCAGGCGCGCAAATTTCTCGGCTCCCTGCGCCGCATCGCGCCCGATGCGCAGCCAATCGTCGTGCCGTATCGCAATAACCGCGTGGAGCTCTTCTATACAGATGAGGAGCGCCGAAGCGAGATACTGACCGGCGGAATTCCGGGCTGGAGCTGGCTCGGACTGGCGCCGCTCGTGCGCGACCTCGACGCGCTGTATGTGAATCTCATCAGCGGGTTCGAACTCGATCTCGCGACGGCGCAGCTGCTGCGGCAGAATTTCAGCGGACCGATCTACTGCGACCTGCACTCGATCGTGCTGGCGGTGCAGCCCGACGGCCTTCGCACGCTGCGTCCGATTCCCGACATCGCCGCGTGGTGCCGCTGCTTCGATTTCATCCAGGTGAACGAAGACGAGCTCGCGATGATCGCGCCGGACGGCCTCGCGCTCGCCGCGACGGCGCTCGCGAACGGCGTGCGCTCGCTCGTCGTCACGCTCGGCGCGCGCGGAATTGTTTACTTCGCGGCGCCCGGGTTCGACAAACTCGACGACGTACGCCGCGATGCGTCGAGCGCGCCGCGCACCGCGCGCGCCGAATCTCTCGGGGCAATCAGAACTCAGTTGGTGCCTTCGCGAATTGCGCAAGTGGCTGACGGCGGCGACCCCACTGGATGCGGCGACGTGTGGGGCGCAACATATTTCTCTCGTCTTGCCGCCGGAAATATTTTTGTTGATGCGATTTCGGCGGCGCTCGATGCCGCTGCACGAAATGTCGAACACCGCGGAGCCACCGGGCTCGCCCACTATCTGCGCAGAGAATTGAGTCCCACGTGACCGTCGTCATTGCCGTTCCTTCATCGCTGGACGATCTCACGTTCGAGAGCGTGCTCGAGCAATTGGCGCCGCATCCGCCCGACGCAAAGGTCATCATCGACGCGCGTCATTCGACCTTCGCGACGCCCTACGGGCTCACCGCGATGCTGACGCTCGCGCAGACGCGCGCCGAAAAAGCGGAATTCCTGCCGCCCGAAAACCCCGACACGGTTTCGTACTGGGCCCGGGCCGGATTTTTTCGCCACGCCGAGGAGCTGTTCGACGTGCGCGGCCACGTTCCGCGTCCGCGGTCGGCCGGCGAGAGCGACGTGCTGCTCGAAGTCACGCCGGTCACGAAGAGCGGCGACGTGCATGCCGTGGTGGAGCGCATTCAGGAGCGCGCCGCGAGCATTCTATTGAACAAGCTCCACCTCGAATCGCGCGCGACGATGGGCTTCGCCATGACGCTCTCGGAGGCATGCCAGAACATCGTCGAGCACGCGGGGCGCGGCGGCTGGGTGATGGTGCAGGCGTACAACTACCGTCGCCGTCTCGGCGGCCGGTATGTGGTCGTGATCGCGGTGTGCGATGCCGGAGTGGGGTTTCGCTCGTCACTTGAGAGCGGGCAGCGTCGCCCGCTGACGGACCGCTGGGACGATGCCGTAGCGCTGGAAGCCGCCGTCGTAAACGGCGTCAGCCGCTACGGTGATCCGGGGCGCGGGCAGGGTCTCAAGGGCATTCGCGGATACGTGCACCGATGGGAAGGAAAATTCTCGGTACGAAGCGGGACAGCGCGCATCGCTCTCATTCCCAGCTGGGAAGACGACGTGCCGCGCCGCGAAAATCTTGCGTACTTTCCGGGTGCGCAATTGCAAATCACCATTCCAGAAAAAGTGAGCGCGGCAGCGTGACACGAATCGACGTCGGTTCGGTCCTACGGCATTCGGCGAACCTTCCGTTCTCCGACCTCGTCACGCGTCCGACGGGCGCGGCCGTACGGAAATGCATTCAGACGGAACTCGCCGCGCTCAGCGAGGGCGACGTCGCGCTGCTGGATTTTTCGCAGATCGGCATGATGGATTATTCCTGCGCCGACGAGGTCGTGGCCAAGCTGCTGATCGCGCTCGCGGGGCAGGAGGCGCACGCCGGCTACATCGTCTTCCACGGCATCACGGACGCACACCTCGAAGCGATCGAAGTCGTGCTCGAACATCACGGCCTTGCCCTCGTCGTGCAGTTCGCTGACGGCGGCGCGCGCCTTGTGGGCGCCGTCACCGAGCAGGAGCGCTCGATCTGGGAGTCGGTCTACTCGCGCGGCTCAAACGGTTCCGCGCCGGCTCCGGCGAACGAGCGGGACCCGGCGGAAACGGCGCGGGTGCTCGAGTCGCTGCTCCACCGCCGCCTGCTGCGCCACGACGGCGTCGCGTACGCTCCACTCGGGCCCGTCCAGTAATGCCCTTCAACCCGCCGCTCCAAGTCGTCGGGTTCATCGGCACTCGTCTCTCCGACACCGAACGCGGTCCGCTCGTGCTGCTGAACGCGGACGAGGCGCGCCAGCGCTTCATCACTGACGGCGAACTGGTCTGGGTGTACGGGCCGCGCCGCCACGATCTCGCTCCGGTCAGCATCGACGACACCATTCCGCGGGGCGGCGTCGTCGTGCGCGACATCGCCGGCCTCGCCCCAACCGAAATCGTCCGCCTGGTGAAGGTGGACACCGACCGTCCGGTCCTCACGAATCCGCCGCGTTCGAAATAGCACGAAGCCGAGGAGACTGTTTCAATGAGCAAGAAGAAGGGATCATCTCACCACGCGCTCTCCACGATCGCAATCCACGGCGGCGCCGAGCACCGCCATGTGGGCGATCCGGTCGTCGCGCCGCTCGTGCAATCGGTGAATTACGTGCAGGAGATCGGGACGGATGCCGGTCTCAAGTACACGCGGTACGGCAACACGCCGAACGCGGAACGCGTGCAGAAGCGCATCGCGATGCTCGAGGGCGCCGAAGCGTCGCTCGTGCTGAGCAGCGGCATGGGCGCAACGGCGTGCGCGATGCTCGCGCTCCTCCGTCCCGGCGACCATCTGCTCGCGAGCTCGTTCATTTACGGCGGCACGCACCGCCTGCTGATGGAAGAGTTCAACCGGAATGGAATCGACGTGACGCTCGTAGATCCGCTCGAGCCGCGCGCGTGGCGCAAGCGGCTGCGCAAGGAAACGCGCGCGGTGTTCGTGGAATCGCCGGTGAATCCAACGTGCCGTGTGCTCGACCTGCGTCCGATATCGTATCTGACGAAGGAAGTCGGGCTCGCGCTCGTGGTCGACTCGACGTTCGCCAGTCCTATTAATTTTCGTCCTCTTGAGCATGGCGCGGATGTCGTCATCCATTCGGCCACCAAGTACCTCAACGGCCATCACGACGTGCTCTCGGGCGTCGTCGCAGGAACCGAGAGCTACATCCAGGAAGTGCTGCAGAAGGAGATGGTCTGGGGCCAGACGCCGGATCCGTTCGCCCTCTGGCTCCTGGAGCGCGGGCTGAAGACGATCGACGTGCGCGTCCGCCGGCAGAACGACAACGCGATGCGGATCGCGCATTGGTGCTCGGACCGCAAAGAGATCAAACGTGTGCACTATCCGGGCCTCGCGGACCATCCGGATCACGAGGTCGCGCGCGCGATGCTCGACGGCTTCGGCGGCATGATGGCGATCGAACTCTCCGGCGGCGGCAAGGCCACGGACAAATTCCTGCGGCGCCTCAAGCTGATCTCGCACGCGACGAGCCTCGGCGGCGTCGACTCGCTGATCTGCGAGCCCCGCTATTCGTCGCACGCCGGGATGTCGAGCGAGGAACGCGCGAGCATCGGCATTCCGGACGGCTATCTGCGCATCAGCGTCGGGATCGAAGATGCCGACGACATCATCGCCGACATCGAACAGGCGCTGAAATAGCGCGGTGAGATGATACGATTCACGCACGTCTTCAAGGAATTCGCCCGCACGGGGCTGGCGTTGCAAGACGTGTCGTTCCACGTGGGCAAAGGCGAGTTTGTTTTTTTGACGGGGCCGAGCGGCGCCGGAAAGAGCACCGTCCTCAAGCTGATTTTTCTCGAGGAGCGGCCGACGAAGGGTGAAGTGAAGGTGAGCGGCGTGAGTTCCGTCACGATTCGCGGGCGCGACGTGCCGAAGCTTCGCCGGAAAATGGGGGTCGTGTTTCAGGATTTTCGGCTGCTGGAGGATCGAACGGTCGAGGCGAACATCGCGTTCGCGCTCGAGGTCACCGGCACGGCGCCCGCGGCGATCGGGCCGAAAGTCAGCCGCCTGCTGAGTCAGGTCGGGCTCGCGTCGAAAGCCACTTCCCTTCCCCGTGAACTCTCCGGCGGCGAGCAGCAGCGCGTCGCGATCGCCCGCGCGCTTTCGAACGATCCGGTCGTGCTGATCGCGGACGAACCCACGGGCAATCTCGACGAGCGCGCGACGCGCGGAATATTCCAGCTGCTCCGCGACATCAATGCGAGCGGCACCGCGGTGATCATGGCGACGCACGATCTCGAACTGATTCGCCGCGCGGAATGCAGGACGATCGAAATGAATCACGGCACGATCGTGTTCGATTCTGCGGAACAGGCCGGCGGCGCGATGCGCGCGGAGGACGATTCATGAGACTCGCGTGGCGTGAAGCGCTCCTCGCGTTCAGGCGCGCGCCCGTGCTGAGCGTCCTCAGCGTCACGACGATCGCCTTTTCGCTCTTTGCGTTCGGGCTCTTCGGACTCGTCGCGCTGAATATCAGGCATCAGCTGAATCAGCTCGAGGACCGCGTCGAAATTCGCGCGTTCGTCGTCGACGGCACCAACGCGGAAGCCACGAGCGCGGCGCTCGGCGACATCGCGGCGTTTCCCGAGGTGGCGACGGCGAAACTCGTCACTCCCGAAGAAGCGCTCAAGCGCGCGCGGCAGGAGCTCGGCGAGTTCAGCGACGTGTTCGAAGCAGGCATTCTCCCGGCATCGATCGACGTGAAGCTCAAGCCGGGGTTCAACGATCCGGCGACAGTGTCGGCCGTCGCAGGCCGCATCAAGAACTACGATTTCATCGACGACGTTCGCTTTGGCGAAGAGTGGGTGCAGAAGCTCTATCGCATTCGCAACATCGCGACGCTCGCGGGCGCCGTGCTCGGCCTGACATTCGCCGGCGTCGCCGTGATCATCATCGGGTCGACGATCCGCATGGCCGTGCTCGCGCGTTCGCGCGAGATCTCGATCATGCGCGTGGTCGGCGCGACCGACGGCTTCATTCGCAGCCCTTTCCTGATCGAGGGTTTGCTCAAGGGCACGCTCGGCGGACTGCTCGCGCTGCTGCTGACCTATTTCGCGAATTCGCTCATCGGAAAATTCGTGTTCACCGCGGAGTTCTTCGACGCCAAGTACGCGGTTGCGGGAGTTGCCGCCGGGGCGCTGATCGGGCTGCTGGGCAGCGCGTTCTCAGTTGGGCGGCATCTGAAGGAAGTGTAGTGAAAGTTTTTCGCGGCGTGACGGTCGCGCTGTTCGTCGCGGTGCTCGCCCCGCAGCAGCTGCGCGCGCAGCAGTCCGCGCAGCAAAACGCGGCCGAGCGCCTCAAGACGCAGAAGGACGAGCTCGAGAAGATCCGCCTCGAGCGCGCCGACCTGCAGCGCCGCATGCACGAACTGCAGTCGACCGTGCACGACCTTTCAGAGGAGCGCAGCAACATCGAGCGCCAGGCCGACGCGACCGCGCGCGCCGTGCACACGCTCGACCGGCAGCTCGGCGCGCTCACC
>DASYSH010000044.1:0-9052 GCA_036003525.1 Gemmatimonadaceae bacterium
GGGTTGGTCGTGGCAGGAGTTGACAGTTGCCGAGTGGGAGTTGGGCTTTGACAGTGCCGTTCTTGGTAGTTGCGAGTTGTCAGTCGGGCTTTGACAGTGCCGTTCTTGGTAGTTGCGCGTTGTCAGTCGGTCTTTGACAGCGTCGTTGTTGGTTTGTCCCTACGGAACCGGCTCGGCAAGCGGCTTTCCCTTCTCAACTATGTAGACTGCCAGAATCTTCACCGGTTCCTTGCCCTTGTTTCGCGCATTGTGCACGCCGGCGGCGTTCTTGAACCCCTCACCTGCCTTCAAGACGCGCGTAGCCTCTCCCTCGTGCTCGAGCTCGATCGACCCCTGCAGCACGTACCCCAACTCTATCCCATTGTGCTTGTGCCTCCCCGCCATCGCGCCGGCCGGAATTTCCGCCACCGCCATCACCGCTTCGTATGCGGGATCGCCGGGAACCTCGCTGCGCAATAATTCCGTGCGCTTGATGCCCGGCTGCTGTGCGAACACAATGCGGTCGGTGGCGATGCCGATGACAGCGCCGAGCAAAACCAACGCGACATCTTTTTTCATCCGAGTCCTCGATTTTTTGGTTTGAAGAGTTGCGTCCCGACCAGAATACGGCGCAAGTTAGGCAATGGCCAATCCAATTCGTATCTTCGCCCGTGTCTTTTGCGCGGCCGCGCTGCTCTGTTTCTCCGCCGGCACCGCGCACGCCACCTGGTCCGTCATCGCCGTCGACATTTCTACCGGGCGCGTCGTGATCGCCTCGGCGACGTGCGTGAATCAGAACGACGCCTTTCTCATGGGCATTCAGGCGGTCGTCGTCCCCGGCAAAGGTGTCGCCGCATGCCAGGCCGGAGTCGACGGTACGCATGCAAATCAGATGCTCGTCTACAACGAACTCATGAAGGGCACTGATCCAAAACAGATCATCGAACTTCTCTCGGCGGATCCCGCGTTCCAGTCGCGCCAGTTCGGAATTCTCGACCTCACGGGCCGGACGGCCGGACATTCCGGCCTCACCAATGGATATGTCTCGCAGGATATCCAGGGCCGCGTGCCCGGCACGCAGATCTATTACTCGATTCAGGGAAACATTCTTCGTCCGGGCGAGGTCGTTCCGAACGCCGTGCGCGCATTTCTCGCGACAAAAGGAGCAATCACCGATCGCGTCATGGCCGCGATGGACGCGGCCGATGCGTCCGGCGGCGACAGTCGCTGCACCTGCCCGCCTCTCCCGGCCGACGGGTCTCCGCGTCCGATTCCCTGCGACGGAAAGACCGCGCACGTGGCGTACATCCTGATGGCCGAACGCAACGATACCAACGGCGACTCGCACAACAACGGGAAATACGCGATGTACATCACCGTCACGCAGCCCGAGAGCGGCGGGCCGAACATCATTCACGCGGGCGAGAATTTGAATCCGGTGAAGACGCTGCGCATGCGCTACGACGCGTGGCGCAAGACTCAACCAGCGAGCTTCAAGTGAGCGCGCGCGTGCAGCGGATTCTCGGCGCGCTCGCGCTGTTCGCACTCGTCGCATCGCCGGCTCGCGCCCAGCAGCGCGGCGGTGGCGGCGGCGGACGCGGCCGTGGTCGCGGCCCGATCGTCGTCATGACACTCACATCGTCCGCGTTCGCCGACGGCGCGCGTATCCCGGAAAAATACGCGCAGCCGGGACATGAATTGTCCCCGCCTCTCTCGTGGACCGGCGCGCCCGACAGCACCGTGAGTTTCGTCCTCATCGTGCACGACCTCGATAGCGTGATCGGAAACGGCACGGACGACATGCTGCACTGGATGGTCTGGAATATTCTCGGCGCCGCGACATCGCTCGCCGAGGGAATCCCCGCGCTGCCGCAGCTCCCCGACGGCACGCGGCAGGTCAGCGCCACCGGGCCCTACTACCGCGCGCCCGGTGCGCCCGCGTCCGGGCCGCCGCACCATTACGCGTTCGAACTCTACGCGCTCGACATCGCGCTCGACGTCGGCGCAGTCGTCGCCGCGCCGCCTGTCGCACGCGCGTCAGTGATAGCCGCGATGGCTTCGCATATTCGCGGGAAGGCGACGCTGGTCGGCCTGTACCGACGCGGCTCCTAGGGCGATCGCTGCCGACAGCTGCGCGTCGATGACGAGTCCTGTTGGGCCGAACGAATTGCGTACCCAAACGTTCGGACCTAGTCCGATTCCTTCGAACTCGTCGCCGTTCAGATCGAGCTCGATCGACTCGGGGAACTGATAGCTCCACCCGTTTTGCAATTCACGCGCGAACGGTCCGCCGGTTTCTCCCGCCGTCGTGTCTCCGACGACCGTCGTCTGGCCTAACGACTTCATCGCCATCACGAACAATTCAGCCGCGCTCACCGTGTTGCGCCCGGTGAGCACGTACACCTTTCCCAGGAATTTCCGTGTTCCGCTCGGCAGCACCTCCTGTGCCGTCGCCGCGGTGAAATCGGAATGCTTCGGCCCGTTGCGATAACGGACATACGCGACGGTCGTCTTCTTCTGCGCAAACCGGCCCGCGACGCTCAGCGCATTGTCGAGGAATCCGCCGTCGTTGTTGCGCACATCGACGATCATCACCTTCGCGCTGTCGAGCACCTTGAGCGCCGAATCGATTTCCGCGACCCACCCGGTGCCATCGAAAGTTCCGATCGTGATGTAACCAATGTTCGAGTTCACTGTCCCAAACGACAGGCCGTCGGAAAAGCTGCCGATGTACTGCACAAACGGCGTGGTATTCACCGGGTCGAAGCGAATTCCCCTGCGACCGAACGCGACACGGCTTCCGCGAAACAGGACATGATCGTCTTGCAGATTGGCGAGCATGCTCGATATGACTTCCGACAGGTCGCCTTCCTTGTCCGTCACCTGATCGGTGGGAATCGCGAGGGCGCGCGCCCTGTATACAGCGCGAATGGCATTCCAGTCGATCTGCTTCGCCTCGAACAGCGAATAGTGCAAATCGAAGTCATTCCAGACCTGATCGAACAGCGCGATGGTCGAACTCGAAGCGTCAGGTCCGACGATCGCGCCGCATGCCGCACACAACGCGAGCACCACCAAGAGCGCGCGCGCCTTCACTTGAGTTTTCCGAGGCGCGTCATGAGTCCCGCGCTGAGCGACTGCGACACGCGGTGCACGCGCTGCGTTTCGTCGAGCTGCATCGCGTCGAGGTGGTATGTCGCAACAATATCGATTCGGCGCGTCGCGGCAATTGCATACGAAACCGCGCCGTTCGCCTGACGGAAGCGCGAAAGCGGCGCGAAATGGACTTCGGAAAACTGGCTCGCGAACCGCACGTCGGAATAAGGATGATCCACGCCCGCGAGCAGCGGCACCGCAAGCGATGCAGCGACTTCGCCGGAGAGCAGTCGTCGCTTCCAGCGGATTATCGGCGCCGCGGTGATCACGCCAAGATCGAAGTTTTGCTGCGACAGCGCCTGGCCCGGATAGAGATGGCGGACGAGCGTCACGGTCGCGGCGACTTCGAATCCGAGCGCGAACGTGCCGGTCCGCGCCGAGCCGCCGCGCAACCGCCAGTCCATTCCGCCGGCGAGCGAAAACAGGTTGAATGTTTCCTGCGGCGGAATGTCGGCCTGCACGGACGTCGCCGGCGACAGATTTGCGCCGCCAGCGCCGAGCTCGAGATGCCAGTGCCGCGCGCCGCGGCTCCAGTCGTATCCAACCAGAGCGTTCGGACCTATTCCTTTGTACGCGAGAGGCGAATCAGCGTCGTCCCGGCGATTTTCCTGCACCAACCCGAGCGAAACGGTGAGCGATTGGCGTGTGCTGTCCCCGCGCGCCTGAGCGCACAAAGAATTCGACGCGAGCAGCAACACTGCCGCGGCCGGGAACAACTTTCGCATTTCGATTCGGGGTGCAATGGGGGCGCGCTTCGTCCACACATCATACCCCGCGGAGCGGGGAGGTGTCACAGGGTAACTACAGCGGCAACGACACTGTCAAAGCCCACCTGACGACACGTAACTGTCAACTCCTGCCAAAACCAATCTTCAACCGTCCATCGACGAGCCTCAATTGAATTCGTTGAGGATTGTCGGTTGTGGGTTGATCGTTAGTCGTGGCAGGAATTGACAGTTGCCCGTTGTCAGTCGGGCTTTGACAGTGTACTTCGCTCCCAACTCGATTCTATTTTGTGGCCTTCGCCAAATTCTCCACCGAGTACGCCAGCGTGTGCGCCTTCGGAGCATCGCCCGCGCTCTTCGCTTCGACGTGCAACTGCGTCCCAAGTTTTGTCAGCGCCGCTGCTCTCGCGGCGCCCGTGAGCTTCTGCGCTTCATCGAGTTGCTTGCGCGCCGACGAAATCTCCGCCGCCGGCAGCCCGTTGTTCCGCTCCAGCTGATCGAGATACGATCGTGACAAGGCGAAGCTCGCCGGCCATACGAATTTCGGCTGGCCCTGCGCGTTGAGGTAATCGAACTTCACCGTCTTCGCTGCGTCGATCTCGTTCTTCGACACATACTCACTCGGCGTCAGTTCGAAAATGTCGAGCCCGCGCACGATCTCCGAGCTCACCATCACGCCGTTATACCAGTAAACCGACCACGAGCCGCCGAGCACCATGCGCGTCGTGTCGATCGGTCCGCGGTCGAAATACGCGATTTCCTTCGCATGCGCGGGATCGGTCCAGTCGAACACCGACACGCCGCCCTGATACCACGCCTGCACCATCACGTCGCGGCCGGGTATCGGGATCAGCGATCCATTGTGCGCGACGCAGTTCTCCTGCGGTGTCTGCGCGGCGGGCATCTTGTAATAGCCCTGAAACTTCAGCTGTCCCTGGTCGATCGTGAACAGCGCGTCCGCGCCCCATTGCATCGGATCGTGCGCGCGGCACTTCGGTGCGCCGCCTCCGCCCCATTCGTCGGAGAACAAAACTTTCGTGCCGTCGTTGTTGAACGTCGCGGAATGCCAATAGCTGAAATTCGAGTCGGCCGCGGCGGCCAGTCGAACCGGATGCACTGGATCTTTGATGTCAAGCAGCAGTCCGTATCCCTCGCACGCGCCCCCGGCGAGACCGACCGCCGGATACACGGTGATGTCGTGGCACTGCGTCGGGCCGGGCTTCGGCGCGTTCGCCGGAGCGTTCGGGTCCACGCCGACGAGCCGGTCGATGATACCCTGAATCGCCGGGCGCAGCGCAGCGCTGTCCGCGGCGGTCGGATCTCCCGTGCCGCCGCGCGCTTTCACGATGCTGTCGAGCAGCGGCTTCGTCGTCGCCGGATTCAGCGCGCGTTCGCTGCCGAACAGCACCGCCGTGTAATAGCCTTTTGCCTTTCCGTCCGCGAGCGCCTTTGCTGCAAGCGCCTGATCGTCCGGCGTATCACCGTGCGTCGGCGGCTGCACGAGGTCGTTGAAAATGCGCGGCGATGAAACGATCGCCGCCTGCTCCGGGTGCGCGAGCGGCACCTTGATCACCTCGATGCGGAACTTCGCCGTGGCCGGATCCTTCGCGGGCGCCGCATCGATGCATCCGGCGAGTTCCGCCGCCGGACGGACGCCCGCCGAGCCCGAGACGTACACGTAGACGTTCAACTTGTCTTTCGGATCCACGAGCACCGTGTGTGTGTGCGAACCGCGGCACGTCTGCACGTTCGCGACCTGTTTGGGGTGCGCGAGATCGGTGATATCGAAAATACGAATGCCGCGAAGACGATCGGGGCTGATCGTTTCCTTCACGCCCTGACCGCCGCAGTCGATTCGCCCCGTGTTCGACTCACTCGACACGAACAGAAGATTCCTGTAGACCGAGACGTCGCTCTGCGAAGCCGGGCAGTAGTTGCCCAGTGCGAGCTTGGGCGCCGCAGGATTGCTGATGTCCCACACCTGATAACCGTTGAAGCTGCCCTGGATCACCAGGTTCCCGCGGAACGCGAGATCCGAATTGATCCCGTTGACGAACTTCTCGCTCGGCGGAGTCGTCGACACGAGTTTCATATTCCACGCGGCCACACCGGCGTCGTACAGTCCGCCTTTGAGCCCGACGCGCGGATCCTGCTGCGCGCCGAGCGACGCGGCGCACAGCGCGGCCAGAGTGAATGAGGCGATACGAACTGAACGCATGAAGTTTCCTCGGGGTTCTGGTTGGTGCGGTGGGGTTGTGTTCCTATGGATTGCGGGCGCCGACGACAACGTCGGCGAGCATTTTTTGCATGCGCGCGATTTCCGTCGTCTGGTCGACATTCACATCCGACGCGAATTTGAAAACGGTTTGATCCTGCCCTGCGCCGTCGGTCGCGAAGAGATCTTTGACCATCGACACCGCGCCGGAGTGGTGCTGGATCATGAAGCGGAGAAAGAGCCGGTCGAACTCCGATCCGCGCGCGGCGTCGAGCTGCTTCATTTGATCGTCGCTCAGCATTCCCGGCATGAGCATATCCATCACCATGCCGTTCATTTTCATTTTCATCGGCAGCGGCTTCGCTTCGGGCACCATCTGGTGACGGTCCCGCAGCCACTGCTGCATGATTGCTATCTCATCAGTCTGCGCGTTGATGATGCGCGCGCAAAGCGTGAGGACCGCCGGACTCGCACCGTGCGTGGGCGCCCACTTCGCCATGACGATGGCCTGCGAGTGGTGCGAGATCATTCCCTGCATGAATTGCACGTCGGCTTCTACATATGGAACGCGCGCGGAATCGGCGCGCGCCTGCGCGGCATACATGGAGTCGCGCGTGGCCTTCGCGGCTGATGCGGCTTGTGGATGCGCGGCGCCGACCGGAATGAGCGCGACGGCGGCGACAACGACGGTTCGGGTTAGAGAAGGCAAGAAAAAATGACTCATCGGTATATACTAAGCCGCCGATCCGTCGAAAGACGAGCCCTGTACAAGCGGTCAGGTGACCGGCGCGACGCCAGTTGAGAGCGCCGCTCCGGGAGCCTTCCCGTTTCCGGCTTCCGGTTTCCGGCTTCCAGTGCTGCGCAGCAACGGCATCACGAGCTCGCCAAACCGCCTGCACTCCTCGAGGTGCGGATACCCCGAGAGAATAAAAGTGCTGATGCCCAGCGCCTGATACGCGCGCAGCTTCGCCGCGACCTGCGACGGATCGCCGACGATCGCCACGCCAACGCCGCTGCGCGCGAGCCCGACACCCGACCACAAATTCGGCTCGACCACCAGCGACTTCGACGACGCGAGTTCCAGCTGCCTGCGCTGCCCTTCGCTGTCGACTGACACGAGCGTCTCGATGAATTTCTGGCGCACGGCGGGATCGATCCGGCTGATCAGCCGGTCGGCAGCCTTCCACGCTTCCTCTTCCGTTTCGCGCACCACGACGTGGCAGCGCAATCCGTACGTGAGCTTCGTATTCACGAGGCGCTTCACTTTCGCCTCCTGCTCTCGCATCGTCGCGATTCTCTTCGCCACACCCTCGACCGTGTCGCCCCACACGAGATAGACATCTGCGAGTTCCGCGGAAATCCGCTGCGCGTCCTCGCTGTGACCGCCCAAATAAATCGGAACGGGAATCGGCGGCACCGGAGACACGATCGCGCCCTTGAATGGATACAGCGGAGAGTTGCTGTCCATCGGCACGCCGCGCCACAGCTCGCGCATGATCGCGATGAACTCGCGCGTCCGCGCATACCGCTCCGAATGATTTTCCATGTCGCCGTACATCGCATTCTCGGCGGGATTGGATCCCGTCACGACATTCACGCGCACACGGCCCGGAAACAGATTCGCGGCCGTCGCGACCATCTTCGCGAACAGCGCCGGGTGAAACATTCCCGGCCGCACCGCGATCAGCAGGCCTGCGCCCTGCGTTCGCGCCAGCGTCGCGATCGACGCGGTCCATGCTTCGTGTTCGGCGTGAAAGTTCGTCGCGGTGAGCAGGCTCGAGAATCCCATCTCGGCAGCCGTTTCGACGAGACTCGAGATATACGGAAGCGTCGCGCGGCGCTCGGGCTTCGTGCCGATGAACTCTCCATCGGCGGCAAGCTGGCAAAACCAAAGAAGGTCGAGCGGGTCGGTCGATGATGCGTGTGCCATGAACTAATTATGAGCCGCGTTCAACCTCTTCGATAGTTCGCAGCGCGGGATCGCTCGTTCTCGCGACGGTCGTTCCGACGAGCCCGGCGACGGCAGCGATGAGGTCGCCGGGCTCGACCGGCTTTGCAACATGGCGCTGAAATCCCGCGTCCTTCGAGTGCACGCGATCCTCGGGCCGCGCGTACGCCGTCAGCGCCACCGCCGGCACGCCGCCGCCGTGCTCGTCGTCCAGCTCGCGGATCCGCCGGATCAGCGTGTACCCGTCTTCACCCGGCATGCCGATATCGGAAACCAGAACGTCGGGCCGCGACGCGGCGATTTGCCGGAACGCATCATCCGCCGAGCCGGCGCCCGATACAATCGCGCCGCAATCTTCGAGGAGGCGCGTCATCAGTTCGCGCGAGTCCGGCTCGTCGTCGACGACGAGTACGTTCGCGCCGCGAATCCGGTACGGCTGCTCGAAGGTCACCACGACCGGGTTCGATTTCGACGCGTGGCGGCCGGTGGGCGTGCGGTCCGTCGCGTGCACCGTCGCGACCGGAAGCAGGACGGAAAATGTCGTGCCCTTCCCTGCGCCCTCGCTTTCCGCGGTGACCCCGCCGCCGTGCAACTCAACGAGCTGCTTCACGATCGCGAGACCAAGTCCGAGGCCGCCATGCATCCGGGTGCTCGACGCGTCCGCCTGGCGAAACCGGTCGAAAACATGCGGGAGAAATTCTGCGCTGATCCCCTCGCCCGTATCGCACACCTGCACGGAAATGTGCGAGATTCCCCGCTCGACCACGACTCGCACACAGTGATCGCGTGGCGTGAATTTCACGGCATTACTCAGGAGATTCCAAAAGACTTGCTGGAGCCGGTTGGGATCGGCATTGATCGTGCCGGCGGCCGGATCGAGCACGACCTCTATGCGCACGCCCTTTGCATCGGCAGCCGGGCGCACTGTGTCGACCGCCGCCTGAACCGTCGCCGCGATGCTCACTTCGCGAAGCTGCAGCCGGACCTTGCCGCTGATGATACTGCTCATGTCGAGCAGGTCTTCGATGA
>DASYSH010000045.1:0-27108 GCA_036003525.1 Gemmatimonadaceae bacterium
CCTCCGTCGACAATCCGGAGTAACCGCGCGCCAGGCCGCCCGTCGGCAGCACGTGGTTTGCCCCAGTCATATAATCGCCGAATGCGACGCCGCCCGCCGCGCCGGTGAAGATCGTTCCGGCGTTGCGCACCCGCGCAGCGACGCGGATTCCCTCGCGACAGCACACGAGCACATGCTCGGCCGCGTAGTCCGAAGCAAACGCGATCGCGGCATCAATCGACGGTGCGAGGATGATCCCGCCGCGCGCGGCGAACGCATCGCGGATGATCGCGGCACGCGGCGCGGCGTCGATCGATCGCGCGATTGCACGCTCGACAGCGCCGGCGAGCGATCGCGATGTGGAAACGAGAACCACCGCCGCGAGCGGATCGTGCTCCGCCTGCGCCAGCATTTCGCGCGCAACGACATCCGGATCCGCTGATGCATCGGCGATCACGAGCAGCTCGCTCGGACCAGCGGGAGCGTCGATCGCCACGACACCCGCGACCTGCAGCTTTGCTTCGGCGACGTAGGCGTTGCCCGGTCCCACGATGCGGTCGACACGCGCGATGGTCTTCGTGCCCCAGGCCATCGCCGCGATCGCACCCGCGCCGCCGACGGCGAACATGCGGTCGGCACCGGCAATTTCCGCCGCGGCGAGAAGCACCGCGGACGGCGCGCCGTCACGATCCGGTGGAGAACAGACGATGACCTCGCGCACGCCGGCCACTTTGGCGGGAACGACTCCCATCAGCAAACTGCTCGGATATGTCGCGCGACCGCCCGGCGCGTAGACACCGACGCGCGCGAGCGGGTCGGGCCTGCGGGTGATCATGACGCCGTCGGCCGTCGTGTACGACTGTGCCGCGGGCCGGAATGCGCGGTGTGTTGCACGAATATTCCTGGCGGCGCGCTCGAGAACGCGCAGGAGCATGGGATCGAGCGAATCGAGCGCGCGGCGCCATAGCCGGCGCGGCACCTCGAGCGACTCGAGAGCGACGCCGTCGAATTCGAGCGCCATCGTCCGCAGCGCGGCGTCGCCCTCGCCGCGCACGCGCGCAAGAATGGCCGACGTGCGATCGCGAATCACATCGTCCGAGCTCGTCGAGCGATCAAACAGTGCGCGCCACCGGGAGGTTCCGCGCGCAGGCACGCCACCGCGCGCGGCGAACTTAATTTCGCTCATGCCATCAGCCTCTCGATGCGCGTCACGAGAATGCCTTCGCCGCCGAGCTGTTTGAGCGCCGTGAGCGTCTTATAGATGCTCGCCGCCGGCGCGACCGCGTGCACGGCGACCATCGTGCCGCCGTTCATGAGATCGATGATCGTCGGTCCGGAAATTCCCGGCAGGACCTTTTTCACCTGCTCGAGCTGGCTGCGCGGCACGTTGGCCATGATGTACCGACGGCCGCGCGCGGCGATTACGGACGCGAGCGCCTGGACCAATTCACTGAACGCACGCTCTCGCGATTCGTCACTCGGCGCCGCCGCCGTGATCAATCGCGCGCTCGACTCGAGCACCGTTGCGATCTCGCGGAGTCCGTTCACCTTCAGCGTCGAGCCCGTCGACGTGAGATCGACGACGATATCCGCGATCCCGAGATGCGGCGCGATTTCCACCGCGCCCGAAACAGGAACGACCTGCACGGGTTTCCCCGCGGCCGCAAAATAATTTCGAGTCAAGTTCGGAAAAACGGTCGCGACTCGCGGAGTGCCGGACAGGTCGTCGATCGCCTTTACCGCGCTGTCGTCCCGCGCCGCGACGACGAGGCGGCACCGGCCGAAGCCGAGATCGAGGCGTGATTGGAGCGCGCGGCCCGATTCAGAAACGAGATCCCATCCGGTGATGCCCGCATCCGCAGCGCCATCGGCGACGAACTCGGGAATGTCCTGGGCGCGAACGAAGAGCGCCTCGAATTCGCCGCCGAGCGACGCGGTGAGCGCGCGCTCGCTGCTGGCGCGAACCTCGAGGCCGGCGTCGCCGAGGAGAGCCCGACAGTCGTCGTTGAGGCGGCCTTTGTTTGGAAGTGCAATGCGGAGCATGGGTTAGGACTCGGGTTGATCATGAGGAAAAAGGGGCGCCAAAAATGAAAAAGCCCGTCCAGTTGGACGGGCCGGGCTTCGGAGCAGAGGCGTCGAATGCGCGCTTATGCGGTCATCCGGACACGTGCAACGATGCCGCGACCCGTCGGGCCGTGGTGGCGATGCACATGATGGAGATTTGGCGTGCGCATGATGGAAGAAGGGTAGCCGGGCGCGCAGGGCTGGTCAACTTCTTGCAGAATTCTCGAAAACGCAGGCTCAATGGCGGTTACTGTCTCAAAAGATTGCATTTTGGGTCGGTTGTGAATAATTTCACATACTGCGGACAAGTCTGCAGTCAAGAAGTTCGTCAACCATTCATTGTATTCGTTTTCGGAGGCTTTAAAATGCGGTTCAAAGGTGTAGCGCTTGTCACGAGCACCGTAGTTCTGAGCGCGTGCTTCGGCGCGTGCGGTGGTAGCTCGAAGGATGCGGCGCCGGCGGCATCGTCGACGCCTGCAGCGGCGGCTCCGGCAGCGGCCGCTCCGGCTGGGGGCAGCTCCGCGGCGCTCCCGATCACGGGAAAGACGTGGGAAGTGAAGATGATCGGTGATGGCAACTCTTATAAGTTCGATCCCGCAAATCTGACGATCAAAGCCGGCGACGGAATCAAGTTCACCGTAGTTTCGACCCCGCCGCACAACGTGGCCTTCGATGTCGCGCAGCCCGCTCTCGCCGACGCCGCCGTGAAGGCGCAGCTCGATGCGAACATGGGCCCGAACAAGCTCGGCGAGCTTTCCAGCCCGCTTCTGCTCAACGTCGGCGACTCGTACACGATCTCGTTCGCCGGCGTGAAGCCCGGCACGTACAACTTCAACTGCACGCCGCACCTCGCGATGAACATGAAGGGCAGCGTCACGGTTCAGTAGTCACGGCACGAGTTCGAACGGACGGGCGCCCGATAATCGGGCGCCCGTTTTTTTTCGCGGCGGAATCATCGCGCGCGTAAGTTTCCGCACCCACCATGTCCGAATCATCACCGCCTCCGGTTGCATCGCGCCAGGAATGGCTTGGCGCCCGCGCCGCGCTCGCCGGACAGCGGAGCGGACGATTTGCAATCGGCGCCGTCGTGACATTCATCGCGGTGCTTGCCGTTCTTTTTTTCGTGCCCGGCGGCGCCGGCTCGCATCCGGCGGCTGCACCGATCGCGCGGGCCGACACCATCGCGCTCCTGGCGCACGCGGACAGCGCTCACCGCGGTGCCGCGCGCGCGGATTCACAATATTCATCAACGGTCGCCGCGGCCGAATATCTTGGCGGCGATCCCTCATCCCTCTCGCCGGTGCAGCGGGCGAAACGCGATTCGCTGCAGCTGCTTGCGACGGAACTCGACGCGCTCATCGCGCGCGCCGCCAGCGCCCCGCTGCCGGCCGCATACCGCGCGCTTGCCGCGGCGTCGGCGCTGCACGGGGACATACGCGCGACGAAGTTCACCGATTCTCTCGACGCGCTGGACAAGCAGCGCGCCGCGCTCGCACCGACCAGCGGCGCCGATCTTGCTCACGCGGATGTCACCGCGAGCGTGAACGACGTCGGCATGGCGATCCGTGACATCGCGGTGCGCCGCCGCGCCGCGCTCGCGCGAACCATGGCCGATTTTGACGCGGCCGCAAACGGAAACGCCGCGCCCATCGACACCGCGAAACCGCGAATTGCCCGCGACAGCGCGCATGCGGCCTCAGCGTCGGCGGACTCCATGCTCGAGGCCGCGCGCAAGCAGAATGCGGAGGCCGATCAGCGCATCGCCGCAGCGCAGGAAAAGGAAACGCGGCGCGTGCCGCCCGTCGCGATGCTCTTCGCCGCGATGGTGCTCGCAATGATCGCGGGATTTTCGTTCAATCTCTCCGCGGAAATTCGGAAACCGACGCTCGCGTCGCCGCGCGAAGCCGAGCGCGTGGCCCGCACTTCGGTTCTCGCGGTTGCGCGCGACGCCGATCGCGTGCCGCGCATCGGCGGAATCGATCCGTTCCGGATGCTGTATCTCGGGCTCACCGCGACGGGAACGCGCACGCGCACGGTCGCTGTCACCGGTGACGATCGCGCCGTGGTCGCGACGGTCGCGGGACGCGTTGCGCTTGCGGCCGCGGCCGACGCGCGCGCGACGCTCGTCGTCGATCTCGACGCGGAGGGAAGTTCCGTCGCGGGATACTACAGCGAACCGCCCGAACCGGGATTTTCCGACGCACTCGCCGGTGTGCGACTGTGGCGGGAAGTGACCCGTCCGGTGGGCGCGAGCGACGGATTGTCGATCGACATCATCGCCGCCGGCGCGATACGGTCGGCGCAACAGGACCGCGCCGCGATCGCGTCGGCGCGCGAAGAATTCGCGCGATTCCGCTCCGAGTATGATTTCTGCGTGATCGTCGCGCCTTCCGAGGCGTCGCTCGATGCCGCGTGCTCACTCGTCGACAAACCCGTGACCGTACTGTGCGCGGAGATCGGACGCACGCCGGTGGCGACGCTTCAGGCCGCCGCCGCCACGGTCCGCGGCTCTGGCGCCGTGCTCCACGGTCTCGCGATGTGGGACGCCGAGTTGCCACACCTGGCGACACGCGGCCAGCTTATGACGAAGGCGATGTCGTCCCGCGCGCGCCGCCCGACTCCGGATGGAAGGTCTTTTTGACGGGCTATTCTGATCGTATCAACCACGCGTTCGCATTTGCCGCGAAGCACCACGATCGCCAGGTGCGGAAGGGCACGGCCCTGCCCTACCTCACGCATCCTGCGAACGTCGCGATCATCCTCACGCGATACGGACGCGATGACGATACGGTGATCGCGGGGATTCTGCACGACGTGATCGAGGACTGCGTGCGCGAAGGCTGGACGCAGGAAATGCTCGAGGAGCGGATCGGGGAAAAATTCGGGGAGAATGTTCTCGACGCGGTGCTTGCCGTGACCCACCGGCGCACGGACGACGACGGCAACGAATTTGACAAGGACGAAAAGAAGTCGGACTACCTGCGCCGTCTCGAGACGGCGAGCGACTGCGCGCGCTGGGTGTGCGCGGCGGACAAAGTGCACAACGGCAGTTCGATCCTTGCCGACCTCCGTCGCACGTTGGACCCCGATACAGTGTGGAACCGCTTCTCAGTCGGACGCGCGGGCACGATTCGCTGGTACCGCGCCGTGTACGAGCGTCTCCGCGAAGTGGGGTTCAACGAGCCCATTCTCGACGAGCTGCGCGACGTCGCCGAGGCGCTCGAGCACTACTCGACCTGAGTTACGCGCCGGCCGGGTAGCGCGCTTCGACGTAATCGTTGAGGATCGCGAGAAATTCCGGAACGATATCCTCTCCCTTAAGCGTCACGCGCAGAGCGCCGTCCACGTACACGGGCGCTTTCGGATCTTCCGCCGTTCCGGGAAGCGAGATGCCGATGTTTGCATGCTTCGATTCACCCGGGCCGTTCACGACGCATCCCATCACGGCGACTTTCATTTCCTCGACGCCGGGATGACTCGCGCGCCAGAGCGGCATCTGCTCGCGGAGATATCCCTGAATATCTTCGGCCATTTTCTGGAACAGCGTGCTCGTCGTGCGCCCGCATCCCGGACACGCCGTGACCTGCGGCGTGAAGCTCCGCAGTCCGAGCGACTGCAGAACCTGCTGTGCGACGAGCACTTCTTCCGTGCGGTCTCCGCCGGGACTCGGTGTCAGCGATGCGCGAATCGTGTCGCCGATTCCCTCTTCGAGCACGAGCGACAGCGCCGCCGCAGTCGCGACAATTCCCTTCATTCCAAGCCCCGCCTCGGTGAGTCCGAGATGCAGCGGATAGTCGCAGCGCGCGGCGAGCCGGCGATAACAATCGAGCAGATCCTGAACCTGCGAAATCTTTGCGGAAATGATTATGCGGTCATGTCCGAGGCCCGTTTCCTCGGCGAGCGCCGCGGAGCGCAGCGCGCTTTCGATCATCGCTTCCATGTAGACGTCTTTCGCATCGCGCGGCGCCGGCGATTTCGCGTTCGCATCCATCATCGATGTCAGCAGGTCCTGATCGAGCGAGCCCCAGTTCACGCCGATGCGCACCGGCTTGTCGTGGTCGATCGCGACCTGCACGATCGTCCGGAAATTTTCATCGCGATGACGGCTGCCGACGTTGCCCGGATTGATCCGGTATTTCGCAAGCGCATCCGCACACGCCGGATACTTCTTGAGAAGCAGGTGGCCGTTGTAATGAAAGTCGCCGATCACCGGGACCGTGACGCCGAGGTCCGCGATCCGCTGCATGAGTTCCGGAACGGCCGCCGCAGCTTCGTCGTTGTTCACCGTCACGCGCACCAGCGTCGATCCGGCATGCGCGAGCGCGACGACCTGGTCGGCGGTCGACCGCGCGTCGGCTGTATCGGTGTTCGTCATCGACTGCACGACGATGGGGTGGCCCGATCCGATCGGGACACCGCCGACGAGGCAGGTTACGGTGTTGCGGCGTGCTTTGAAGCCCACGTGTTTCCTTCGGTTCCCCGGTGAGTCGCGCTTTGAGATAATAATAGCGAGCTTCCCTGCTCCGCCCTTCCAACATCAGGACATCCGAATGACGACCGCCGAGCCGGAAAACGACAAACAACACACCGCCCCCGCGCCCGGTTTCGCGCGCAGGAATTGGGGAAAGGTCACGCTGTTCACGGTCATCGTCGTGCCCATTCTCGCATTCACCATTTGGGCCGGCATCGCGCTCAACTTCTCGTATTCGAGCGGGTTACGCGTCGGTTTCGTGCAGAAGTTTTCGAAGAAGGGATGGATCTGCAAGACCTGGGAAGGCGAGCTCGCCATGGTCAACATGCCGGGCGCAATGTCGCAGATCTTCACTTTCTCGGTGCGAAGCGACTCGGTCGCGAAGGCGATCAATGACGCGATGGCAAAGGGACGCGTCGAGCTCCACTACGAAGAGCACCGCGGAGTTCCGACGAGCTGTTTTGGCGAGACGAACTACTACGTGACGGGCGTGAAAAGCATCGGGAACTAGGCGCCCGGACGGCCAGAATCCCCACTATTGCCAATTTTCCCAGGCGTTTGTAGTTTCTTCGCGTTCTCGAATTTCGAGATCAGAACGGATTGTCAGGGTCGGCGCGTTCCCTCCCTGCATCAATCACCACACAGGAGTTTGGAATGCGTACGACCGGAAAGGTGAAGTGGTTCAACGACGCGAAGGGGTTCGGTTTCATCACGCCTGACAACGGGCAAAAGGACTGCTTCGTGCACTACAGCGCCATCCAGGGCAGCGGCTTCAAGTCGCTCGCCGAGGGTGACGCGGTCGAGTTCGACATCGTGCAGGGTCAGAAAGGCCCCGCGGCGGAGAACGTCACCAAAGTTGGTGGCTGATTTAGCAGCACGTCGCTGAACCAGGACACAGTATTTCGGCGGGGCGCTTCGGCAGAGGCGTCCCGCTCTGTTTTAGGACCGAGGGCGGCCGCGCGTCCGTTCGGGAACGCATTCGAGTGCTTCGTTCACAGAATGTTCGAGCGCGGTTCTCAGTCGTGCCGCGTCGAATGTGAGCGTGCCGAGTGAGCCGATGGCTGTCGAGTGGGACGGTGACTCGAGTATCCGGCCCGCGAGGTCGAGACCTATCGCGATGCCGACGCCGAGATCCCGCTGCAAGACAAAAGCGATTGCGATCCGCTCGAGAACATCGATTGAAATTCGACGGCTCTTTCCGCGACTGCCGTTCGGAACGAGCAATCTGGCTTCGCGGGCGAGCACGTTATCGAGCGTTTTTCTATCGACCCCCAGCGCGGTCGCGGACGTGTCAGTCGAGAGTTTTCGCATAATATCCTCATTTTTGAGGATATTATATAGATAACCTTATAAGCGCAATGTTAATTGATAGTTCCGGCGTTTTTGTAATCAAACGTTTGCGCGGATTGCAGCCTTCGCCGCAACGAGTTGCCGAGCGACAGATTTCGGGCCCGTGCCGCCGTCGATTTCCCGGTTGGCGAGCGACGCGGCGGGTGCGAGTTCGGTCATGACATTGATGTCGAACGCAGCATGCGCCGACTTGAACGAGGCGAACGGCAGTGCGCCAAGTTCGACCGACTTCTCTTCGGCTTCGCGCACGAGCTGACCGACCGCCCCGTGCGCCTCCCGGAACGTCACACGTTTCCGCACCAGATAGTCCGCAAGATCCGTCGCCATCATCGTGCTCGTCACAGCGGCTTCCATTCGAGCGGTATCGAACATGAGCGCTTCGAGCGAGCCCGCGACGGCTGGAAGCAGGAGAGTCATGCCATCCGCGGCGTCGAATAGCGTGCGCTTGTCTTCCTGCAAATCCTTGTTGTATCCGCTCGGCAGACCTTTGATGGTCGCCAGCAAGGCGACGAGATCACCGAGCATCCGCGCGCTCGACCCGCGCGCGAGCTCAAGCGCGTCCGGGTTTCGCTTTTGCGGCATCATCGATGAGCCGGTGGAGAAGGCGTCGCCGTAGCGAACGAATGCGAACTCACTCGAGCCGAACAAAATCAGATCTTCGGCGAGCCGCGAGAGATGCGCGCCAGTCAATGCGAGTGCGAACAGCACCTCGGCGATGAAATCTCGATCGCCCACTGCGTCGATGCTATTCTCGGAGATTTTCGAAAAGCCGAGTGACTTTGCGAGACGCGCGCGCGCGACGGGGAATGCCGAACCGGCGATTGCGCCCGAACCGAGCGGCAGCGAGGCCGCATGGTTGCGCGCGGTCTTGAGGCGCTCGCGGTCACGCTGCAAAGGCCAGAAGTGAGAGAGCATCCAGTGCGCGCCGGTCACCGGCTGGGCGCGCTGGAGGTGTGTGTATGCGGGCATGACAGCGCGCTGAAGCTTTTCCGCCTGCGCGATCATTGCGCGCTGCAGCGACACGATGAGCACGTCGAGTGAATCGCATGCTTCCATCGTCCAGAGACGCGTGGCGGTCGCGACCTGATCGTTGCGGCTCCGTCCGGTATGCAGGCGCGACGCGACCGCGCCGGCTTCTTCGTGCAGCAGCCGGTCGATCATCGTGTGCACATCTTCATCCGTTGCGACGGGCTTCGCGCCGTCGACGATTCGCGCGGCGACCGCGTCGAGTCCTGCCATGATCTGCGCACTTTCCTTCGATGTGAGCACCGATGCATGCGCGAGCGCAGACGCCCAGGCTTTCGACAGTCGAACGTCGTGGGGCCAGAGGCGAAAGTCGACGCCGATCGACCGGTTGACGGCGTCGAGCGCAGGGTGCGGTCCGCCGGAAAAGCGGCCTCCCCACAGTTTGTGCGTTTCGGTATTTGCCGCAGCCTTCCGCTTCTTGCCGCTCATACTCCCGCAATGATCTCGTCGGGTTTCGTCTCCGCGACGGTGCGTTCCATCGACGCCTTCGCGTCTCCGGCCGCTTCGAGATCTTTGAGGGCGCGAACACGCTGCGCGAGGCCGAACAACCGGATGAATCCGGCCGCGTCGCTCTGCTCGTACACGTCGTCTTCGCCGAAGGTGACGAAGCGTTCGTCATACAGCGCTTCCTTGCTCGCGCGCCCGGCGATCGTCACCGTGCCGCGGGAGAGGCGCAGCGTGATGGTGCCTGTGACGCGCCCCTGCGTCACGTTCACGAACGCGTCGTACGCTTCGCGCTCCGTCGTCCACCAGCGGCCTTCGTACACGAGATCGGCGTAGCGCGGCGCGATCAGATCTTTGGCGGCGAGCGTGCGACGGTCGAGCACGAGCATTTCGAGCTCGCTGTGCGCGGTGTAGAGCAGGGTGCCGCCGGGCGTCTCGTATACGCCGCGAGATTTCATTCCCACGAGGCGGTCCTCGACGATGTCGGCGCGGCCGATGCCGTGCTTTCCGCCGATCTGATTGAGTCTTGTGAGCAGCTCCACCGGACCGAGCAGTTCACCGTTCACGCTGACGGGTGTGCCCTGATCGAACCCGATCGTCACGTCTTCCGGCGCGGCGGGCGCGTCGGCGGGATCCGTCGTGAGCATGAACAGATCTTTCGGCGGAACGCTGTTCGGGTCCTCAAGAATTCCGCCCTCGTGCGAGATGTGCCAGATGTTCCGGTCGCGCGAATAAATCTTCGTCGTCGTGGCCGAAACGGGCACGTTGTGCGCGGCAGCGTACGCGAGGCAGTCCTCACGGCTCTTCAAATCCCACATGCGCCATGGCGCGATCACCGGGAGATCCGGCGCGAACGACATGTAGGTGAGCTCGAAACGCACCTGATCGTTTCCTTTCCCCGTGCAACCGTGCGACAGCGCATCCGCGCCGACCTTGCGCGCGACTTCGACCTGTTTTTTCGCGATCAGCGGGCGCGCCATCGACGTGCCGAGCAAATACTTGCGATTGTAAATCGCGCCGGCGCGCAGGGTCGGCCAGATGAAATCGCGCACGTACTCGAGACGCAGGTCTTCGACGTAGCACTCCTCCGCGCCGGAGGCGATCGCTTTTTCGCGAACGCCCTTGAGCTCGTCTTCACCCTGTCCGATATCGGCCGCGACGCAAATCACCCGGGCGTCATAATGCTCGCGCAGCCAGGGGACGATGATCGATGTGTCGAGTCCGCCCGAGTAGGCGAGGGCGATGGTGCGCATGCGAAACTCCGGGATTCAAAGGCTACGAATGAATAAGATCACAGCGATATTGCATATTAGTCACATAAATATGCGACGACAAGTGGACGTCGCTTATTTACTTGCGCGCCAACGACAAAAGTCGCTTGGCGACGCGTTCGCGGGCGGCGTCCGAACGGCAAATGATGAGAATGTTGTTCTCCCCCGCGATCGTGCCGAGCACGTCGGGGCTGGCCTCTGAATCGATGGCTTCGGAAATAGGCTGCGCACCGGCCACCACCGTCTTTACGACGATGAGCTCGCGGACAAAATCGAGTCCCTGAAACAGCTGCGGCATCAGCGACGCGAGCGTGGCGCGATTGTCCGTCGCGGCAGAGGAGTCCGCGGTGGTGTAGCGCACACCGCCATGTGTCGGGACGCGCGCCACACGGAGATCGTGCATGTCGCGCGACAGCGTCGACTGCGTGACCTCCCACCCGCGCTCCGCGAGCAGCTGGCGAAGCTCCTCCTGGCTGCCCACGGATCGCGTCGCAACGAGCTCGCGGATCACCTGCTGACGTTCCTGCTTTTGACTCATCGCGCCTCTCCCGTGTACATGCAGAGCATAGCCCTGCCCGAAAGCGAACGTAAGACAAGGTTGACAGAAATCAACTGCAATATTATGCATTGTATAATGCATAGAATCCCGATTGGAGTGCTCGGGGCGAGTGGATATGCGGGCCGCGAATTGTGCGCGCTCATCGCGCGCCATCCGCGGCTCTCGCTCGCCTTCGCCACGGCAAACGAACAGCGTGGAAAAACCGCCGAGTTGCCCGGCGGCGGTCGTGTGACGTTCGTCGCAACGGACGACGCGCCGCTGGAAAGCGCGCAGCTCGTTTTCAGCGCGATGCCACACGGCGCATCAAAGATCTGGGTGGAACGCGCGCGCGCCGCGGGCGCGAAGGCCGTCGATCTCTCCGCCGATTTGAGAATTGGAAACGACGGCAGCACGGTCGCGTATGGTCTCACCGAGGCGAACCGCGAAAAAATTCGCGGCGCCGATCTCGTTGCAAACCCCGGCTGCTATCCGACCGCCACCCTGCTTGGCTTGCTCCCGCTCCTCGAGCAAAATCTCGTGGCGAAGGGCGCGACGATCTCCGTCAGCGCGGCGAGCGGCGTGACTGGCGCGGGATTCAGCGCGCGCACGGATCTGCTGTTCGGCGAAGTCACGGAAAATTTTCGTGCATATGGTGTCGGCAACACGCACCGGCATCTCGCAGAAATGCACGCGATGGTCGCGGAGACGGGCGCCGATGCGGATTTAATTTTCACCCCGCACCTGCTTCCGACGGCGCGTGGAATCCTCGCGACGATGACCGTGCCGCTGGCGCGCGAACTGCCGGACGCGCTCGCGCCATGGGCGGCGCGCTATACGAACGAACCGTTCATCGAGATCGTCGACCAGCCTCCCGAGACGCGCCATGTCGCGCATCGCAATGTCGTGCGGATCTTCGCGACGCACGTGGCGCATGTGCGCACGCCGACGCTTCTGGTGTTTTCGGCGATCGACAATCTCATGAAGGGCGCGGCGGGGCAGGCGGTGCAAAACGCGAACCTGATGCTCGGGCTCGACGAGACACTCGGGCTGCCGGCGTGATATCCGCATGATGAGAGTCGTGAAAATCGGCGGTCGCGCGCAAAGTGACGCGCGCCTCGGGCCGGCGCTCGCGGCCGCGGCGCATTCAGCGGGAAGTTCGATTTCGTCGCTGTGCATCGTGCACGGCGGCGGCGACGAAGTCTCCGCACTGCAGCGCCGCCTGGGGCTGGAACCGGTGTTCAGCGGCGGCCGAAGGGTCACGAGCGAGGCCGATCTCGAAATCGTGCGCATGGTGCTCTCGGGCACGATCAACAAGCGGCTCGTCGCGATGCTCCTCTCGCACAACGTGCGCGCCGCGGGACTCAGCGGCGAGGACGCGATGCTGTTTCGCGCGCACGCCACAGACTCCGCCACCATGGGACGGGTCGGCGGCCGCACGACGGTAGATCCCGCGATCGTGCTCCAGCTCATCGCCGGCGGATTCGTGCCGGTGATTTCTCCGCTCGCGCGCGACGCGGACGACACGAGCGTCACGGGCAGCGGTCTCAATGTGAACGGCGATGACGCGGCCGCCGCGCTCGCGGGCGCGCTCGCGGCCGACGAACTGGTGTTCGTTGCCGATGTCGCCGGCGTACTCGACAACGGCGCCGTGATCTCGTCGCTCGATCTCGAGCAGGCGGATGCGCTCGTCGCGAGCGGCGTCGCGGCCGGAGGCATGGCGGCAAAACTCCAGGCGGCCGCCGCCGCACTGCACGGCGGCGTCGGCCGCGTGCGAATCGCCGGACTCGATGGAATCGGAAATCCGGACGCAGGCACACGCATTCAGCTCTCCCAAAAAACCTCACCCGTATGAGACCCGAGATGACCACTGCACTCTCAGCGCCTCCGGCCACCGATGCACTGCTCGGCGTCTATCGCCGGCCGCCGATGGAATTCGTGCGCGGCTCCGGCGTCGAGCTGTTTGACGCGGACGGCAAGGCGTATCTCGATTTTGTCGCGGGCATCGCGGTCAATGCGCTTGGCTATGGCGACGAGGGCCTCGAGCGCGCGATGCGCGAAGCGATGGAAAGCGGGATCGTGCACCTGTCGAACCTGTATCGCACCGCGCCAGGTGAGCGGCTCGCGGAAAGGCTCGTGGAACTCACCTTCGCGGATCGCGTGTTTTTTTGCAATTCCGGTGCGGAGGCGAATGAGGGCGCGTTCAAGATCGCGCGCCGCTGGGGCCGCGCGACCGGCGGCTCGTCAAAACACGAGATCATCTCGCTGCGCGGCGCGTTTCACGGGCGCCTGTTCGGCACGCTCGCGGCGACGGACCGTCCGTCGTACCGCGCTCCGTTCCGTCCGCTGGCCGGAGGCATCTCGATCGTCGAACGCGACATCGACGAACTCGAAGCGGCACTGAATCCTGAGACTGTCGCGGCGGTGATCGCGGAGCCGGTGCAGGGCGAGGGCGGCGTGCGCGTGCTGGATCATGAGTTCCTCAAAGCGCTGCGCGAACTCACGCGCTCGCGCGGCATCGCGCTCATTCTCGACGAAATCCAGTGCGGATACGGACGCACGGGAACCTTCCTCGCCCACGAACAGGCGGGAATCGTTCCCGATCTGCTCACGCTGGCGAAGCCGATGGCCGGCGGTCTTCCGATGGGCGGTATCCTCGTGACCAAAGAAATCGCCGACGTCATGCAGCCCGGCGATCACGGCACGACCTTCGGCGGCGGGCCGTTCCTATCACACGTTGCGCTGCACGTGCTCGACCGCCTCAGCGATCCGGCGATGCTCGCGCACGTGAAGAGCAATGGCGCGGCGATCAAGAAAACACTGGCGAAAATGGCCGAAGGTTCTCGCAAGATCCGCGCGGTGCGCGGGCTCGGCTACATGTGGGGAATCGACGTGGTCGAGCCGGCCAAGGACATCGTCGCGCGCTGCCTCGATGCCGGACTGCTCATCGTCTCGGCGGGCGAGCACACACTTCGCCTGCTCCCGCCGCTCGTGATGACGCACGACGATCTCGAACGCGGCCTCGGAATTCTCGCGACCGCGATCGGTTAGAGAAGCGGACGCTAGTTGCCGCTTTTCTGGCAGTCGTTCGCGATTTCCTTCGCGAGACTGCGCGGATCGTCGATGCGCTTCCAGAACTCGTCGAAGAATTTCTGCATTTTCTTCGCGCGGTCGGGCAGCAGTTGCGGCAGCTCGGTGAATATCGCGTCGATCGCGCCGCGCTTTGCGCGAAAACGATCGAGCGTGACCTTGAGCTGCTCGGGCGTGAGGCAGTTGCCGCGATAGAGACGCTCCGTCACGCTGTGAATCGGAAGTGATTTATCGGGCACCGCGTACTGCGTCGCCACCGCACCCGTCCAGTCGAAGTCGAACGCGACGGGAATGATCGTCGCGCTCGAATCCTGCAGCAGCGCGATGTTGTGGAGCGCGGAGATCGACCAGTCGGTGTTGCCGATGAAATACTCGAACACGCTCAGCAGCGAGAGCGGTTCGGACTCGAGATCACCGAACCGCGCACCCTGCGTCGGAAGCACTTTTCGGCCGAGGTGAATCGCGACGTCGTCGACCTCCTCGATGAAAAATCCCCACGATGTGACGGGCGCGGCTTTTCCGAGCGTGTCGCGATACGTGATGTGCAGCAGGCGCGTGCGAAAACTCGCGTTTGTAAGCGCGGCATACGCGCGATACACGGCATATTCCTGCAGAATGTACTGCTCGTATTCCGCCGACTTCGGACGGCAGCTGGTGGTGATCTTCAGTTTGTTCAGTCCGGAGAGCACCGTCTGCTTTGCATCCGACGATTTCACGTCGAGCCACAGTGGTGGAAAATCGCAATTGCGCGCCTGCCGGCGAAAATGTCCGCGAGCGCGAAGCTTCACCGGCACGCTCACAGGCTTGCCGGGTTCGCCGCCGTACGACAGCGTCGCCGCGTGTTTGATCAGCCCGAGGCTGTCGCGCTGTTTCAGCAGCGGTCCGAGATCGGTCGTGATGGTCACGGTCAGCGCTGAGTCCGTGCGAAACAGCCGCTGCTGCGCGCCCGCGCGTGACGCAAAAACCGCCGGCATTGCAAGCGCCGCGCAAGCCAGCGCGCGGATGCGAATCATCGGAGCTCCAGCCGCACGAGATGTGTTCCACCGACCGAACGAAGCGTGTCGCTCACGACGCCCGGCGTCACCGTGCTGCCGAGTTCCACGGCATACTCGACCGTGTGCAGCCCGTCATCTTCGTGCAGCACGTCGCCGAAACGCCAGCGTTTGAACAGTGTCGCGAATTCCGGCTCGACCGCGTCGCGAAGCTTGTCGGGCGACGCCGTGCGGATGCGAAGGAGGGTGCTGAAATCTTCGTGCGTGACCTTGCGATCCTCGTCCGCCAGATCCGGCGCGTTGCGCTTGCGCCGGCGCCACGCGCGGTCGGCGATCGCTTCGAGCTGATCGGGCGCGAGTGACTTGAATACTTCATCGTCCATGCGCGCGACGAATGTCCCGGTGCGGCTCGCATGCTCGAGCGCGCGCTCGAGCGTCGCCTCGGCGAGTTTTCCCTCGAGCGCGGCGGGCGCGCGGCCAAAATCACCGTACCAGAGGCCGACGACGACCACGCTGAATACGAACGACAGCACGCCGGCGATTTCGGGCACGACGCCGGCGGACAGTCCCATGCCGATGCCGCAGAGCATGAACGCCGAGTCACGTGTGTCGTTCAGCGAGCTCTTGAATCGCACGGCCGCGACGATCGCCGCCATGCCGAATGCGAGCGGAAGACTGTATTTCAGCAGCACGACGATGCCGGCGATGACCACCGGCAGGATCACGAGGCTCTGCACAGTCGTCTGCTTCCAGCCCTTCTTCTTGTGCGTGAGCGTGTAAATCCACGCGACCGGAATCGAGAACAAAAGCGCGCTGGTCATGGCGATGAGGACATGCAGCGAGGACGACCCGGTCATGACGGGCAGTTCCTTCGCGGCCTTTTTGCTGAGGCCCGTGATCATCGCCGCCGTGTCGTCGTCGATCGGAAATCCGCCGACGGAAACCCCTTTGAGCCAGTAGAACAAGACGCCCAAAATGGCATAGTAGAGCGCCGTTCTGAGCAGGATATTCGACCAGATCGGTATGGGTGCTGACCTGCGGGCCATCAACGACCTCCTCTAACGAAGTAACGCTTTACGCCTATTGTCGTGGGAGAACTTGTAGGACTGCCATGAGGGGGTCAACCGACGGGGGACAGGCAGGTTTTTGCCCGTTGCTATGGGGTTACTACTGGCGGCCCCCATAGCCCGTCCGCATCCTACAGCGGCCCAGACCAGAGCCGCTCCCGGCCGGCGGTCAAAAACCTTCGTTCAAGTCATGCGAATTCGTTCCTTCGTACTCTCGCTGCCTTTCGTGTTTGCCCTTGCCTGCGCATCGGCGCAGCAGCCCGCGGCGCCGCAGTCCGCAGCGAACGAGCGGCCGACTCTCATTGTGTTCATCACCGTCGATCAGATGCGCTCGGATTATTTCCAGCGCTTCGACAAGCAGCTCACCGGCGGACTGCGCCGGCTGTTCGACGGCGGCGCGTTTTTTCTCGATGGCTATCAGGACCATGCGATCACCGAAACGGCACCGGGACATTCGGCAACGATGTCGGGCCGGTTCCCGGTGCACACGGGAATCACGATGAACTCGCTGGGAGTGAATGGCGTTCCGGACGCGGCAATCATTGGAAGCTCCGATCGCGGCGACCTCCCCGCGTCTCCCGTACGCTTCCAGGGCACGACGCTCACCGACTGGCTAAAGGCGGCGAATCCGGCGACACGATTCCTCTCAGTATCACGCAAAGACCGCGGCGCGATTCTTCCGATCGGACGAAGCAAGGGCGACGTGTATTGGTGGACCGCGTCGAACGGAACGTTCAGCACGAGCCGCTACTATCGCGACACGCTTCCGACCTGGGTGAACCGCTTCAACGCGCGCAAACCCGGGCAGCAGTATGCCGGAAAAGAGTGGAATCTGCTGCTGCCGGCGAACGCGTATCCCGAACCCGACAGCGTTCCCGCGGAAAATCGCGGCGCGAATTTCATGTTTCCCCATTTGGTCTCGCCGGATTCGGCGACCGCCGCGCGATCCACGGGCGCGTATCCGTGGATGGACCAGATCACGCTGCAGTTCGCGCTCGCCGGCATCAATGCACTGGGTCTCGGGGATTCGCCGAGCCGCACCGACGTGCTCGCGATTTCGCTGTCCACCACCGACGCGATCGGACATGCGTTCGGGCCGGATTCACGCGAGCTGCACGATCAGATTCTGCGCGTCGACCGATACCTCGGCGCATTCTTCGATTCGCTCTACAAAATGCGCGACGAACGCCGCGTGATCGTCGCGCTCACGGGCGACCACGGCATGACGCCGCTGCCGGGGATCAAATCGACGATCTATCCGAATCACGACGCGAAAATCGTGTCGATGCTGCCGGAGTGGAGAGCGTTCCGCGCGCGGCTTGCGGCCGCGGGCGTGGATTCAACCGCCGTCGCGCTCGAGGACGGTTCTGTAGTCGTCGTCGACAAACCGGAAGCGTTCACGAAGGCGCACGTGCGCGCCGATTCCGCAATTGAGAGCTTCGCACGAGACGTTCGAAAGATCGACGGCGTCCTTCGCGCGGATCTGATCACGTCGCTCGCGGCCGACGATACGGTTAAGGACGCGATCGCGCGTCGCTGGCTGCACATGTTTTCACCGGAGGGACGCGCGCGAATGATGGTCACGCTGACGCCGTACAGTTATTGGGCCCCGGCGAGCTATCCGACGCACGGGTCGCCCCACGACGCCGACGCGCACGTGCCGGTGCTGTTTTACGGCGATGGAGTGAAGTCCGGCAAATTCACGGGATTCGTGCGCGTGGTGGACATGGCGCCGACGCTTGCGGCGCTCGCCGGCGTGAATCCACTCGAGAAACTCGACGGCCATGTATTGAAGCAGGCGATCAAATGAGGCGGAGCACCGGCCGATGACGCGTGCGGGCCACATCGCACTGCATCGCGCGCTCGACGAGGCCCGCTTCGGGCCCGCGCGAACGCTCGATCTGCGCGCGTCGATGCCGACGGCCGCGGAAGCCGTGAAGCGCACGGAGCCATGGCTGCGCGAACGGCAGATGGCGCGCGCGGGCGACGTGCTGGTCATAACGGGTCGCGGGAAGGGAAGTCCGGACGGCGTCTCGGTGGTGCGCGAGGCGGTGAGCAAATTGTTTGGCACACTGAAGCGGAAAGGAGTGATCGCATCGGTTGCGGAACACACCGCGGGTTCGTTCGTCGTGACGCTTGCGCCGGTTCGCGCGCTCTTTGAAACGGTTCCGCGGTCGCGGTCGAGCGACTCAAAGCTGAAACCCGCAGATCCGAACGAACTGCGCGCGCTCGATGCGCAGACACGCGCGTCATTGCGCGCGCTCGCCGAGCGATCGCTGGAAGTGCTCGGCGCGCCGCGCACCGAATCGCTCGTGCGAGATGAGATGATCCGGCAGTTCGCGGTGCTGTCGAGCGCGGTCGCGCCCGGCGAGACCGATCGCGAGGCGCGGCTGCGATTCTTGGTCGACGCCGCGCGCGATGCGTTCGACGACGATTGAAAAAAGAGAAACACGACGGTAAACCCGGCCGCAACACACTCCGACCCAAATCAGAAAACTCCGATGCCGAAGAAACCGCTTCCAACTCTCGAACAGCGCCCGCTGGGCCGCACAGGGCGCGCGACCTCGATTCTCGCGCTCGGCACGGCCGGGCTCGCGAAGGCGGGACAGAAGGAGGCGATCCGGCTCGTTCGCGAAGCGATCGATCACGGGATCAACGTCATCGAAACCGGCTGGGAATACGGCGACGACGGTCGCACGGAGCGATGGGTCGGGCTCGCGCTGAAAGACGGATACCGCGAACGGGTCACACTCGTATGGCAGTGCTGCGCGCACCTGCGCGACTACAAGACTGCGATGCACCAGGTGGACGAGTCGCTCAGCCGCATGAAGACGGACGTCATCGATCTGTGGTCGTTTCACGAAATGATTTACGACAACGATCCCGAATGGCTCTACGATCATGGCGGGCTCGACGCGGCGCAGGAGGCGCGCGAGCAGGGCAAGGCGCGCTTGATCGGTTTTGGCGGCCACAAATCGCCGCACATTCATTTGAAGCTCCTGAATCGCGGATTCAATTGGGATGTCGTGTCGATGCCGCTCAACCCGCTCGATTCTTCGTTTCGCTCGTTCGAAAAACAGGTGCTTCCGGAAGTGGTGCGCCGGGGAATTGCGGTCGTGGCGACGAAGCCGCTTGCGGGCGGCGCGATTGCCGGATCGCGAGCGGTGAAGCCCGAGGAAGCGATGCGCTACTGCTTCTCACTTCCCGTGAGCTCGGTGGTGTGCGGAATGGAGAACGCCGGCGTGCTGAGAAAGAATTTAAAACTCGCGCTGAACTTCAAGCCGTTCCACGCCGGCGAAATGGATGCGCTGCGGCAGAAGGCGCGCGGCGTGGCGGGCGACGGGCGCTTCGAGCGTTACAAGACGACGCAGGATTTCGACGGACTTCCCGGGCTCACGGCGCACGGCTACACGAAGTGATGACCGGTTCCGCGAGTGAGAAAGACGGAAACAACAGTCTCATCATCGCCACGTACAATTGGAAAGAAGCGCTGGCGCTGGTGCTCGCGACAATCCGCGCGCAGTCGGTATTGCCCGGCGAAGTGCTGATCGCCGACGACGGGTCGCGCGACGACACGCGCGAGCTCGTCGTGCGTGAAGCGGAGACATTTCCCGTTCCGTTGCGCCATTTCTGGCAGGAGGACGACGGTTTTCGAAAGAGCCGCATCGTCAACGAGGCGATGGCGCGCGCAACCGGTGAGTACCTGATCGAGATCGACGGCGACATGATGCTTCATCCGGAATTCGTGCGCTCGCACCTGCGTGCCGCGCGCCGCGGGTGGTACATCCAGGGAAGCCGCATGATGCTCGGTGAGGCCGCCACCGCGCGCACGCTCGCGACACGGGCACTCGCCGCAGGGCCGCTCTCACCCGGCGTCCGCAACCGCATCAACGGCATTCACGCGCCTTTCCTGTCGCGCTTCTCGCGCGGAGAGCAGGGACCGATTCACCGCACGCGGGGCTGCAACATTTCATACTGGCGCGAGGACATTCTGCGCGTGAACGGCTACAACGAGGACATGGAAGGATGGGGCCGCGAGGACACCGAGCTGGTCGCGCGACTGATGAATTCGGGCGTGCGCCGCCGAAACCTGAAGTTCGCGGCGGTTTCATATCATCTGCATCACGGCGCGCGCGAGAAAGACGCCGACGCGGCGAATCTCGCGCTCGCGCTGCAAGTCGCGCGGGACGGGATCACGCGCTGTGCGCATGGCATCGACCGCCACCTCGCGGCTGAATGACCGCGCTTCTCTGGTTCGTCGCGGCTTCGGCCGCGTGGACGGCGATTCGCTCTGCGATCGCGCGGCGGGACGAGCGCAATTTCGTCCGCGATCATCCGCTGAACTCCGACGGAATCATGATCGGGGCGGAGCCGATTCATCTCGAAGGCACGCGTCGCGGCGCGGTGCTCCTGCTGCACGGCTACAACGATTCACCGCAGTCGATGCACTACATCGCAGCCGCGCTGCACGCGCGCGGATGGACCGTGCGCGTTCCGCTGCTGCCGGGACACGGAAGACGTTTGCAGGACTGGGCGGCCGCGCGCGCGGATGCGTGGGAAAGCGCGGCGCGCGCGGAGCTCGCGGCGCTGCGGACCAATCACGATGATGTCGCCGTCGGCGGACTCTCGATGGGCGGCGCGCTCGCCTTCATTCTTGCGGCAGAACATCCGGAAGTACGCGCGGTCGTCGGTTTCGCGCCGTATCTGCACGCGTCGCTGCCGGTGGAAATGCTGCACTTCATCGCGCCGGTCGCGTCACTCGGCGCCGTGTACGTGAAAGGAGGCGGTTCGCGCTCAGTGCATGATCAGGTCGAGGCGAACGCGATGGTCGCGTATCGCATGTCGACGCCGCGAGTCGTCGTCGAACTTGAAAAAGTCGTTCGTCTGGCGCGCCAGGCTCTGCCGAAAGTCCGCCAGCCGGTCCTCGTCGTGCAGTCGCGCGAAGACAACCGGATCCCGGCGGCGAGCGCGGCGGCGTCCTTCGAAATGATCGGCTCGGCCGACAAAACAATGCACTGGACGACGGGGAACGGCCATGTCGTCACTGTCGACTATGGCCATGCCGAGATCGAGCGGCTGGTGTGCGATTGGCTCGAACCACAATTGCCGTAGCCGCCGAAAAAGGCCTTACACCGGAATCGTCCGCGTCTCGCCGGGCGCCATGATCCAGAGCGCGCCGCTGTCGAGCTGATTTTTCTCCCACGCGGCGCGCACGCGGCGTGGCGGCTCATCCACCGGTTCATCGGTGAGCACGAACGTTCCCCAATGCATCGCGATCATCGCGCACGCGTGCGCCGGATTCGCCGAACGCACCGCCGCAAATGCGGCGACCGCTTCTTCGGGGTCCATGTGCACCGCGCTCATGAACCAGCGCGGATCGTATGCGCCGATCGGCATGAGCACCGCGTCGAACGGCCCCTCGCGCTCGCCGACCGCAGCGAAATCAGGATGCATCGCTGAATCACCGGCGAAATAAATCCGGTGCGCGCCCCGCATGCAGCGTCCACCCGCACCAGAGTGTGCGGTTGCGGTCGGTGATCGAGCGTCCGGAAAAATGGCGCGCGGGGACGCACGAAACGTGAGCGCCCGGAAGCGGCTCAGCACGTCCGAGCCAGTCGAGTTCGACGACATGCTGAACGCCGAGCGCGCCGAGGCGTTTGGCGAGGCCGAGCGGCGCGCACCAGATCGTGGATGGCGAGCGGCGCGCGAGCGCGCGAATCGCATCGGCGTCGAAATGATCGTAATGATCGTGCGATTGCAGGACGAGATCGATCGGCGGCAGCGCGTCGAACGCGAGTCCCGGGGGCGTGAGACGCCGCGGGCCCGCAAATGAAACCGGTGAAACGCGGTCTGCGAACACGGGATCGGTGAGCACGTTGAACCCGCCGATCTGGATGAAGAAGCTCGAGTGCCCGATCCAGGTGATGCGGCAGTCTGATGCGGCCGGTCGCGGCGCGATCGGTTCCGGCGGCAGTGCGCGTGGCGGCGTCCCTGTGCCGCGGAATCCGAGTTTGCCGGAGCGCACACGATCGAACATCCACTTGAGGGCGTCGCCGAAACCGTGCTCAATGGAGCCGGGCCACGGATTGAAGAATCGTCCGTCGGCGCGGCGGTGCGGGGGCGGCGTGTTGAGCGGACTCATCGAGAAACGGAATATATCGGCATCGGCTGTTTCGGTCCTCGGACTTCGGTCTTCGGACTTCGGTCCTCGGTCGGTGGCCCGCGGCTGCTCAATCCGGTAACTTTCACGGATGCCACATTTTGGTGTTTGGGCCGGCACGTGGTGGCGGCCCGTGCTGTTCGCAATTATCGCCGGTCACATCACGAACGTCTGCGTGACGATTTTTTTGCACCGGGCGCAAACGCATCGCAGCGTGCACCTGCACTATCTCGCCGCACTGCCGATGCGCGTATGGCTGTGGCTGAGCACGTCGATCGTCACGAAAGAATGGGTCGCGTGCCATCGAAAACATCATGCGTTTGCCGATCGCGAGGGCGATCCGCACAGTCCGCTGATGGAAGGGCTGCGGAATATCGTGCTCAAGGGTGCGTTCTACTATAGAAAGGCCGTGCGCCAGCCGGGCGTTCTCGAGAAGTACGGCAAGGGCACCCCGAACGACTGGCTCGAGCGGCACGTGCTCGCGCCGCGCAATTGGCTCGGCATCGCCCTGATGCTCGCGATTGATTTGTGGCTGTTCGGCTGGGTCGTCGGCCCGCTGGTGTGGGCGGTGCAGATGCTGTGGATACCATTCTGGGCTGCGGGGATCATCAACGGCGTGGGTCATGCGGTCGGCTATCGCTCGCATGCGGTGAAGGACGAGAGCCGCAACATCGTGCCGATCGCGATCTGGCTCGGCGGCGAAGAGCTGCACAACAACCATCATGCCGATCCGAAATCGGCGGTGTTCAGTCACCGCTGGTTCGAGTTCGACATCGGCTGGATGTACATCCAGCTGCTGTCGCTGTTCGGGCTCGCGCGCGTCGAGTACGCGCGCGAAGCGTAGCGTTCGATGGCGGTCGTGAAGTGCGCGCGCTGCGGCAAGGAGAAGGAGGGATTCGACCGCGCGCCGTTTCCGGGCGCCGTCGGCGCACGGATTCTCGAGAGCACGTGCCGCGACTGCTGGGCCGACTGGCTGAAGCAGCAGACGATGCTGATCAACCATTACGGCCTGAACGTGATGGATGCGCAGGCGCGACAGTTTCTGACGCGGAACATGGAAGCGTTTCTGTTCAAAGCCGGCCAGCAGGACGATGTCGACACGACCAAGCAGGGCACGATCTCGCACTGACCGTTTTCCGTGCAGTTGACATTAGTAACAGTTAGTTACTAATTGTCGCGATGAGCGGCGCCCCCATCAACTCGATCGACATCGTGCTCTGCGCCCCGCACGGCCGCCATCTCGCCGTGCTGCTCGTGCGGGACAAAGGGAAGCGGGCGCGCGAAAAGTGGTGCCTCCCCTGGGCCGCGGTCGATGCCGACGATATCCTCGATCGCATTGCCGCCGACGTCGCGCGCGATGCGTCCGGCGCGCGCGCCGGGTGGCTCGCGCAGGCCGGCGCGTTTGCGGACGGCAAACGGCATCCGGGGAAAGCGCAGCTGTCCGTCGCCTACGCCGGTGTCATGCCGTATCGCGACGACGCGCCGCCCAAGCACGCCGGCGGAAAGTGGTTCGCGGCCGGCGAGCTGCCTCCGGTGCCGCCGCGGCACCGCGCGATGATCGACGCGGCGCTTGCGCAGCTGCGCGAGCGGATGGACCGCGCGCCAGTGGCGTTCCATCTGCTCGGGCCGACGTTCACGCTCAGCGAGCTGCAGGCCGTATACGAATTGCTGCTCGGCCGCCGCCTGCATAAGGCGAGTTTCCGCAGGGCGCTCACCGCGGCATTTCTCGTCGAGCCCATCGACGAGTGGCAGAGCGAGGGGCGCGGGCGTCCGGCCCAGCTGTTCCGTTACGCGCCGCGCAAACGCCGCGGCGGGCGCGGTGGCGTGCGGTTCGAACTGCTCGGCGGCTGAACCAACGCAGTCAGCCCGAGTCGCCTCATGGTTTCTTGGCGGTCGGCGGCAGCAAGCCATTTAACCGCATATAAATCGCGAGTTGACTATAGTGGTCCGCCCAATCGGCGACGACGAACGTCTCGATCTGCGCCCGCGTTTTCATCTCTGTTCCGAAGGGTATGGCTTCGCCGATCTTCGAATCACCGACACCGGCAAGTGTCTGATCGCAAAATGCGAACGTTTCCTTCAGGCGTGCGATGAGCGCGTCCTTGCCCGCAGCGACATTCACGGGTGCGCGCACCGGCAGTTTGACAGGTCCGAATGCAGAGCACATGTAATCGTTGCCCTCGGCGACGTGCGCCAGAACTTCGCCGAAGCTTCTCTGCGCGGGCGTCGGCTTGAATGCGTACTTGTCGGCCGGCATCGCGTCCGCAGCGGCCAGCAGATTCCGGCCGAACGTGCCGCCCGACTCCCGGAACGCCGCAATGACGGGAGAATTTTGGGCCGTGCCGGCTGTCGGCGCCAACACACCAAAGGATGCCGCGGCGAAAGCCGCGACCGACATTGTCCGCAAGCGGAATGGAAGCGTGATCATTTTCTCTCCCTCGCGTGAAAGGTTCTGCGGCGCTCGCCGCGTATGTGCACTACCCGCGTCGCAGCGCAATCATCGGATCGAGGCGGATCGCGCGCCGTGCAGGGATGTAGCATGCCAGCAGCGCGACACCGATGAGGACGACGGCGACGACCGCGAAGGCCAGCGGATCCGTCGCTCGCACGCCGTAGAGCAGTCCCGTCATGAGATGTGACGTGATTACCGCGCCCCCTGCGCCGATCACGGCGCCGGAAAGTGCGAGGCCAAACCCGTCGCGCACGATGGTCAGCAGAATGCTTTTCTTGTCCGCGCCAAGAGCGAGTCGGATTCCGATCTCCGCCGTGCGCTCGCCGACGATGAAGGAAATGACTCCGTAAATGCCGATCGCCGCCAGCAACAATGCGCTCAAAGCAAACAGCGATACCATCTGCATGGAGAACCGCCGTTGCGCGAGCGACGCGGAAACGGTTTCGCCCAGCGTTTGCGCGCCGAATACCGGGATCGTCGGATCGACGGCCTGAATCTGGGCGCGTAGCGCATCCGGAATGGTGCCGGTGTCCAAATGACCGCGCAGAAATACTGCGAGATGTTTCGGAGGATGCTTCGATCCGCCCTGATATACGCTGGAATAGATTTGCGGCACTCGATCGTCCTCGAGTGTTTCCGTTCGCACGTCCGCGACCACACCAATGACCGTGGACCATGTCGGCGGCACGGCGGTCAGCTTCAGGCGCCGTCCGATGGGATCCACACCGGGCCAGTAGCGCTGAGCCATCGCTTCGTTGATCACGGCGACTAGAGGCGCCCGCTCGTCGTCGAACCCGGTGAACGTCCGGCCGTGCGTCAGCGACATTCCCATCAGGCGGAAATATTCCGGCGAAACGAACGAAGTGCCGACGAGCGGAACCTGACTGCTATCCGTGCCGCGCCCTTCGATGATCACCGGAAGCAGAGTCTGATTCTGATCCCGCTGATTGTGTCCCAATGGAATCGCGGACGTGCTTCCGAGGGCGGCGTCTTCCACTCCCGGCAGCGACTTCGCCCGGCGCAGGAGTTCCTGCACGAGCGGCGTTTGCTGCGAGACGGTCCCGTAGACATCGAGAGTGGGATCGTTCGGGTATGGCAGCCGGAGCTTTACCGCCATGACGTTTTGCGGATTGAAGCCGAGCGGCACCCGCAACAGATCGCCAAAGCTGCGCAAGAGAAGGCTCGCGGAAACCATGAGGATCATGGCGAGTGCGATCTCGGCGACGACAAGTGCGCGGCGCGTGCGCGCCTGGTTGCGCGAAGCCGACGAGCCGCGCCCGTCTTCACGGAGCGCGCGCGTCAAGTCCAGCCGGCGCGCATACAGCGCGGGTGCCAGGCCGAAGAGAGCGCCGGCGATCAACGACGAGCCAAGCGCAAAGAGCGCGACGCCCCAGCTGATCGAGATCTCGTCGAGTCGCGGCAAGCCGTCCGGCACGAGCCGCAACAGAAATCCTCTCGTGCCCAGAAGAAATGCCAGCCCCGCCGTTCCTCCGAGAACCGACAGCATGACGCTCTCGGTCAGCAATTGGCGAACCAGCCTGCCCGATGCCGCGCCGAGTGACTGGCGGAGAGCCATCTCGCGTCCCCTCGCGCTCGCGCGGGCGAGCAGCAGGTTCGCGACGTTCACACAAGCAATGAGGAGTACCAGGCCGACGGCGCCGAACAGCAACAACAAAGACTGCTCGACATTGCCGACCACCGTCTGCTTGAGCGGGATGAGGCGCACTGTCCACCTGCTGGCCGCCGGATAGTCCGCGGGAAACTGTTTTTGCAGCGACGCAACCAGCGCATCGATCCGGCTCTGTGCCGACACAAGCGTGATTCCGGGCTTCAGTCGAGCAATGGCGCCGGGAAAGTGACTGGAGCGCGTCAGTGGATACGCGAACGGGGTTATCGCAAAGCCCGCTGCAGCCCACACCTCGGCGTTTCGCTCATCGGGTGTCCGCCCCGGCGCGCGAAAGTCGGCGGGCATGACGCCGATGATCTTGTATGGATCGGTGTCGAGGCGAATCGTGGTGCCGACGACATGCGGATCGCCACCGAACGCGCGTTTCCACAATCCATCGCTGATGACGACCTGGGAATTGAATCCCGGCGACGCATCCTTCGGATCAAACGTCGAACCCATCTGCGGCTTGATGCCGAGCAGCGCAAAGTAATTCGGGGCAACGCTGAGCAGTTTCACGCGGGCCGGACGCGACGAACCC
>DASYSH010000046.1:0-5841 GCA_036003525.1 Gemmatimonadaceae bacterium
CATAGTTGACGCGGACCGCGGTGAATCCATTGTTGATCATTCGGACCGGTCCGTTCTTGTATTCGAAACGGACGGCGGGCAATGCGCCTTTGGCCGTCGTCGTGATATCGACCGGCGACTGTTCGCGCCCGGTGTTGCATATCGCGTAGTCCGGATCGAGTGCTCCCCAGTGGTCGGGGCCCTTTGATCCTTCATAGCTCCACGCCGTGCGCCATCCGCCGGTCGGCGGTGCGTTGCTCTGCGCAATCGCATTGAGCGGGCAAAGCAGTACGGTGCTCATCAGCACGCGCAACATCCGGCGATCGGACATTCTTCACCTCTGGTTCGGAGTCTGACGCGGTTAATCTGGAACGTGATCACCAGCCACACTTCGATGATCAGCGAAGTATGGCGAAAAGCGACGGATGCGCAGCCTGGGGAGGTTTTCCCCCGCCGCGCACCCGCCGCCTTCGATAACCGGCTTATTGCGCGTCGTCGGTCATGGTTTTGCCGGCTGGAACAACTCGACCGGATTGCCCGACGGGTCATCAAGTACGACCTCCGATCCCCCGGGACCGGTATTGATGTCGCTGCGGAAATGCACATTCGCCTGATGAAGCTTGGCAATCTCGGCGGCAAGATCAGTCACATTGATGATGATCCGGTTCCAGCCGCCGGGTTCCGCCTTTCGTCCGTCCAGCATCGGTTTTGCAGCGCCACCCGGACCGAACGGCGTGCTCAACACTAGCTCGAGGTGTCCCCGCGAGACTATCGCAAAATTCGGCGTCGAGCCCGGATTGAGAGTGAATCCGAGCTGCGTCGTGTAGAACGACGTCGCCGCGTCGACATTTGTCACCATATACCGCACGCGTACGTTTTCCATGTTCGGCTCCTGACGGGTTTGCGCGTTGAGCACCGCCGTCGGTGCGCCGACACAAGCGACGAGCGCAACCATCGTCGCGGTCGCACGTAGATGAGTCCTCCATCCCATGGTCATAAGCTCCCAGTTTGAATGGTCGCATGACCCGTCATCGGGAATGCTTCCAGTTTTTTGTGAACGGGAACCAGCCTCGGTCACCTCCAAATTCTCACACCGCGAGTCTGAACAGAGTTCCAGCCGATGCGTGCATACTTTGATGACAAACGAAGCGTTGTGTACTGCCACCCGCTACGCTTGCAACGTCTCCGTCAATCGCGATGATCCGGCCAAGGGAACGATGAACACGCTCCGTCATGATTAGCCCGCGATCGATGAGCACCACAGCTGGTGGCGCAGGCATCAGAACTCCCGGTCGCGTTTTTTTTGCGCTGACCATGATCGGCATCGGAATCCTCGGACTGACCAGAGGCGCGTTCACGCCGACGTGGTCGGGAGTACCGAAAGCTTTTCCCGCGCGAGCGGCGCTCGCGTATCTGTGCGCGCTCGTCTGTCTGGCATCGGGGATCGGACTGATGTGGCGACGCACGGCCGGCGTTGCCGCGCGTATGCTCGTCGGCTCGTTCGTGATCTGGGTGGTGCTGATCAGGCTTCCGGGAATTCTCAAGGCCCCCGCCGCGACCGATCCGTGGTGGGCAATCGGTGATACCGCGGTGATGCTGGCCGCCTCGTTGGTGCTCTACAGTTGCTTGGCGGCAGACGCGGATCGGCGACGCTTCGGCGTGGCGCCGAGCGACAAAACCCTGCGCATCGCGCGGATCTTCTTCGGCCTTGGCCTGATCCCCTTTGGTGTCGCGCACTTCACGTACTTCCAGCACACGGTCGACATGGTGCCGGCGTGGATGCCGTGGCATGTCGCGTGGGCGTCGCTGACGGGCGCCGGCTTCATCGCGGCGGGCGCGGCGGTGCTCACCGGCGTATATGCGCGGCTCGCAGCGACGCTGGTGACGCTGCAGCTCGGCGCTTTCACTCTTCTCGTCTGGGTGCCGGTCGTCGCCGCGCACCCAAGTCCATCAGACTGGGCGGAGTTCGTGAGTTCGTGGGTGCTGACTGCAGCCGCGTGGGTCGTCGTCGATTCTTATCGCGAAACTTGGCCCGCACATTCGGGTTCCATCGCCGATCGTTAGCGCGAAAACGAAACGCGGCGCCATTCAGGCGCCGCGCTCGTCTTCGCTGGTCTGCCCTCCTACTGCACCGCATTCACCATGTCGAAGATCGGCAGGTACATGGCGACAACCATGCCGCCGACCACGACGCCGAGGAACACAATCATCACCGGCTCGAGCAGCGAAAGCAATCCGCTGACCGCCGCGTCGACTTCTTCGTCGTAGAAGTCGGCGATCTTCGCGAGCATTTCGTCGAGACCGCCGGTCTGCTCGCCGACGGAGATCATCGAGATGACCATCGGCGGGAATACGTTCGACTTCGCGAGCGGCGCGGAAATCGTGTCACCGCCTGCAATCGACGAGCGGCTCGCCATGATCGCGTCCTGAATGACGCGGTTGCCCGCCGTCTTCGCGGTGATTTCGAGTCCGTCGAGAATCGACACGCCGGAGCTGATCAGCGTGCCGAGCGTGCGCGTGAAACGCGACACGGCGGATTTGCGAAGCACGTCGCCGAGCACCGGCGCGTGGAGCATGAGCTTGTCGATCGCGAGCTGGCCGTTCGACGTGGCGTAGTACTTTTTGAGGCTGTAGCCGCCGAGGAATCCGCCGATGCCGATCGCCCACCAGTAGCCCTTCAGGAATCCCGAGAGACCGATGACGATGCGCGTCGGGAACGGCAGCACGAGGTTCACGGACGCGAACATGTTTTGGAACACGGGAATAACGAAGATGAGCAGCACGCTGATGGCGATCGCGGCAACGCTCATGATGACGCCCGGGTAGATCATGGCGCCCTTCACCTTTCGCACGAGGGCGTCGTTCTTTTCCATGAACGTCGCGAGGCGCATGAGAATCGTGTCGAGAATACCGCCCGCTTCGCCGGCGGCGACCATGTTCACGTACAGATCGGAGAACGCCTTCGGGTGCTTGGCGAGCGCGTCGGCCACCGTGTGCCCCGATTCCACGTCGAACACGATCTGGCGCGTCACGGCCTGCAGCGCCTTGTTCTCGGACTGCTTCGAGAGAATGTCGAGCGCCTGCACGAGCGGGAGGCCCGAGTTGATCATCGTCGAGAACTGTCGCGTGAAGATCACGATGTCGCGCATCGAGACGGAGCCGCCGGTCTTCTGCTTGGCCTTCGACTGCTCCTCGACTTTGACGACGTTCATCCGCAGCCGTCTCAGCTGCTGAACAACGTCCTCGCGGTTGGCCGCGTCGATCGTCGCGGTCTTCAGGTCGCCTTTGGCGTCGCGTGCTGTGTATGTAAACGTTGGCATCGATTACTCCTCGAATGGCCTCATGCAGTTTCGGTCTTCGGTCCCCGAACTTCGGTCTTCAATTACCGCCGTCCGGCAGGCGCGGTCTTGGGCGCCGTCGGCGCCGTATCGCCTTCCACCATCGTCTTGCCGATCAGCCTGTAGAACTCGACAGGATCTCCCGACACGCGCACACACTCGTCTTCGTCCACTTCCCGCGCCATGTACAGCTGATACAGCGCGTCGTTCATCGTCTGCATGCCGTGCTTCTTGCCGGACTGCATCGACGAATAGATCTGGTGAACCTTGTCGTCGCGAATCAGCGAGCGAATCGCCGGCGTGACGACGAGAATCTCCGCGGCCATCGCGCGGCCGCGTCCGCTGCGCTTGGGCAGCAGCGTCTGCGTGATGATCCCCTCGAGCACGAACGCAAGCTGCGCGCGCACCTGCGACTGCTGATGACTCGGAAAGACGTCGATGATGCGGTTGATCGCCTCGGCCGCGGAATTCGTGTGCAGCGTCGCGAACGCGAGGTGACCGGTTTCCGCGATCGTCAGCGCGGCCTGAATCGTTTCCAGATCGCGCATTTCGCCGATGAGCAGCACATCCGGGTCTTCACGCAGCGCGTATTTCAGCGCGTTGGCAAAACTTTTCGTGTCCGTGCCGACTTCGCGCTGATTGATGATGCAGCCCTGATGCCGGTGAATGAACTCGATCGGATCTTCGACCGTGATGATGTGGCCTTTGCGCTCGCGGTTGATCTTGTCGATCATCGCCGCGAGCGTGGTCGACTTGCCCGATCCCGTGGGACCCGTGACGAGCACCAGGCCGCGCGGCTTCTCCGCCATGCGCGCGATGACGGGCGGCAGGTTGAGATCGCTGAACGTCTTGATGCTGATCGGAATCTGGCGCATGACCATCGAGACGCAGCCGCGCTGTTTGAAGCAGTTGCCGCGGAAACGGGCGAGGCCCTGAATGCCGAATGAAAAGTCGAGTTCGTCGTCCATTTCGAAGCGCTTCTTCTGCTGCTCCGTCAGGACGGAATACGCGATCTGCAGCGTGTCCTTTGGCGAAAGGACGTAGTCGTTTTTCGAATTCACGATGTCGCCGTCGATGCGCATCTTCGCGCGCTCGCCGGCGGTGATATGCAAATCCGAGGCGTCGCGCTCGATCATTTCTTCGAGCAGTGAACGGAGATTTACGCCTGTGGGGATGGGAGCGGTCATTAACTACCCGATGCAGGGTGCGGAAGAGGAATACGGGATGCGGAACTCGGACTGGAGATGCTAGAACAACACGACTATATCATGCGGCGGTTTCGCGGATCACTTGCTCTAGCGTGGTGATTCCCTTCAGTACCTTGAGCCAGCCGTCCATTCTCAGCGTCAGCATGCCCTCGTCGATCGCACCGTCCCTGATTTCGGCGGCGCCGACGTTCATGAGAATCAGCTTTCGGAGCTTCGGGGTCATGAACATGACTTCGTACAAGCCCTGGCGACCTTTCAGGCCGGTGCCGTTGCAGTTGTCGCAGCCGGTGCCCTTGAAGTACGGGAGCTCGCCGAACTTCGTATCGAGATTGAGATTGGTCAGAAATGGCAGCGCTTCCTTGCTCGCGCGGCCCTTCGCACCCACCAGCGCTTCTTCGGTGAATCGAAGGTCGCGGAACGACATTTCGCGTTTGACTTTCGCGGCGTCGAGCTCGAGATCGTCCGGCTCGTATTTCACTTTGCAATTCGGACAGATGCGGCGCAGCAGTCGCTGGGCGAGCACGAGATTCAGCGCGGAACTGACGTTGAACGGCTCGAGGCCCATGTCCAAGAGGCGGGTAACGGTCTCGGGCGCCGAGTTTGTGTGCAGGGTGCTGAGCACCATGTGGCCGGTGAGCGCAGCCTTGATGGCGATGCCGCCGGTTTCGAGGTCGCGGATCTCGCCCACCATGATGATGTTCGGATCCTGACGCAGGAACGCTTTCAGCGCCGCGGCGAACGTCATGCCGATTTCGTTGCGGACGAGCACCTGATTCACGCCGTAGAGGTTGTACTCCACGGGATCTTCGGCGGTCATGATGTTCACGTCGATCGCATTCACTTTCGAGAGCGCGGAATAAAGCGTCGTCGTCTTGCCCGATCCCGTCGGTCCGGTCACGAGCACCATGCCGTACGGATTCGACACCGCTTCCATCAGCTCGCGCTCTGCGCGCGGTTCGATGCCGAACTTTTCGAGATCGAGCGTCAGGTTTCCCTGATCGAGAATTCGAAGGACGACCTTCTCGCCGAACAGCGTGGGCAGCGTCGACACGCGATAGTCGACGACTTTCTTGCCCATTTTCAGCTTGATGCGGCCGTCCTGCGGCACGCGGCGCTCGGCAATATTGAGCGACGCCATGATCTTGAAGCGCGAGATGAGCGCCGCCTTCATCTTCAGCGGCGGCTTCATGATCTCCGTGAGGGCACCGTCGATGCGGTACCGCACGCGGAGCTCGTGCTCGAAGCACTCGAAGTGGATGTCGGAGGCGCCGCGTTTGACGGCGTCCGTCAGGATGCCGTTGAGGAGCTTCACGACG
>DASYSH010000047.1:0-5905 GCA_036003525.1 Gemmatimonadaceae bacterium
GTGGATCGAGCAGGTCACCGAATCGCGTCTTCAAATAGAAGAGGGCGCGCTCTACCCCGCGCTTCACCGAATGGAACAGAAAGGGTGGCTCGAGGGCGAATGGGGCGTGACCGACGCCAACCGGCGCGCGAAGTACTACAAGCTCACCGCGCGCGGGCGAAAGCATTTTGCGGCGCGGCTCTCGCTGTGGGAGCGATACACGCAGGCGGCGTCGATGGTGTTCTCCGCAACGGAGGCGGTCGCATGAAAAAACTTTTTCGTCTTCCGTTCTCGCGCGATCGCATGCGCACCGACGTGGATACGGAATTGAATTTTCATCTCGAAGGCAGAATCGAAGAACTCGTCGCGCGCGGAATGTCGCGTGCCGACGCAGAACTCGAGGCGGCGCGGCGGTTCGGCAACCGTGAACTCGTGGAGGCTGAAGTGGAGCAGATCGACTACTCGACGCACAAGCGGCAGGCGCTGCGCGAACGCATCGACGGCGCGCGCCGCAATATTTCGTTCGCGCTCCGCCAGTTTCGCAGAAGCCCGGGCTTCACGCTCGTCGTCACCGCGACGCTCGCACTCGGCATTGGCGCGACCACCGCGATCTATACGGTTCTCGCCTCCGTCGTGCTCCGGCCGCTGCCGTATAGCGGCGCGGAGCAGCTCGTCTCCGTGCTCCATCCCGCGACCGTTCCGGGAAATGGCGAATCGAAATGGGGAATGTCTGCGGGCGGATACTTCGCATTCCGAAACGAGAACCATTCGTTCGAGGAGTTGGGTGGGTATCGCACCGGCACCGTCACCGTTTATTCCGGCTCGGACGCGGAGCTTGCACAGGCAGGAGAAATCACGGCCTCGATATTCCCCGTTCTTCGAGCGCACGCGGCCGTCGGCCGGCTGATCGGACCCGACGACGATGTGCCCGGAGCGCCGCTCGTTGTGGTGCTCAGCTACGAATATTGGCAGCGCCACTTCGGCGGCGACCGCAGCGTCGTCGGCACGATGCTGCAGACCGGCGATGGCCCGCAGCAAATCATCGGCGTCGCCGAACCCGGATTGACACTCCCGAAGCCAGGACCATTCGCATCGACGGCGAATCTCGCCGGGTTTGCGGTGGATCTCTGGACGCCGAACCGGCTCAATCCGCTCGGGCCCTTCTACAACTCGCACCAGTTCTCCGGGATCGGACGACTCAAACCCGGCATCACGCCGGACGCGGCTCAGCGCGATCTGGCGTCGATCATGCGCGAGTTTCCTGTGAAATATCCGGTTGCCTATACCGAATCGTTCATGAAGAATTTCAATTTTCGGATCGCGGTCGTTCCACTGCGCGACGAAGTCCTCGGACCGAAACTTTCGAAAGCACTCTGGCTGCTCTTCGGCTCCGTCGCGCTCGTGCTGTGCATTGCGTGCGCGAACGTCGCAAATCTTTTTCTGGTTCGCATCGAAACGAGGCGCCGCGAATCGGCGATCCGCATGGCGCTCGGCGCGGATCGCGCGCAGATGGCGTGGCACTTTCTGGCCGAGAGCATGCTGCTCACGCTCAGCGCGGGATTCGCCGGTCTCGTCGTCGCGCAACTCGGATTGCGCGCGATACTTCGCGTTGCGCCCACTGATATTCCGCGGCTCGCGACGGTCTCGATCGGCGGCACGTCCGTCGCACTCGCGATCGCACTGGCCGTGATCGCAGGAATTGTCTTCGGCCTCCTGCCGCTCGCGCGCACCGGCGCCGATGCCGGCACGCTGCGCGACGGAGCGCGCGGTTCCACGACGTCGGCAGCGCAGCGCGCCGTTCGCGGCGGGCTCGTCATCACGCAGGTGGCGCTCGCACTCGTGCTGATTGCCGCGGGCGGATTGATGCTGCGGAGTTTCGAAAAACTGCGCGATGTGCAGCCCGGACTCGATCCGCGCGGCGTGCTGACTTTTTCGACGCTGCTCAACGGCGGCGGCATTCCTCAAGCCGAGATACCAGGGCTGCTGCAGGAATTCATGACGAGAGTCGCGGCGCTTCCGGGCGTGACGCAGATCGGCGCATCCGAGGCGCTCCCGTTGCAGGACTTCGGATCGGGGTGCACAGCCGCGGTTCGTGAAGGACTTTCAGCAGACGGAAAACGAGTCGGCGGATGTATTGCGACGCCGGCGGTACTTCCCGGCTATTTCGAATCGCTGGGCATTACCATGGAGCCCGGCGGCAGGACGCCGCTGTGGACCGACTACGACAACACCGGCACAAAAGCGACTGTCGCCGTGATCACGCGCGCGCTCGCGAACGATTTCTGGCCGGGAGAAGATCCGATCGGCAAAGGAATTTCGATCGGCGATCGGTATCAGATGAAACAGTTCTATCGAATCGTCGGCGTCATTCCGACGCTGCGCGCCAAAGGGCTCGACCAGGCGGGAATCGAGGGCGTGTTTCCCGCGGAGCCGATGCGCGGACCGGTGTGGACAGTGAAGGTGAGCAGTGGAGATCCGGTGCAGCTGCTGTCTGCGATCCGAAAAATTCTTCATGACCTCGCGCCCCGCGCGCCGCTGGTCGAGGCGCGGCTGATGACCGATGTCGTCGCGCGGTCCACTGCGCGCACATCATTTGTGATGACGCTGCTGCTGCTCGCAGCGTTCGCCGCTTTGCTGCTGAGTGCCGTCGGCATCTATGGAGTCATTTCGTATCTCGTCACGCAGCGCCGCACGGAAATCGGCGTTCGCGTCGCGCTCGGCGCGCGGACGCCGCAAGTCGCGGCACTCGTGCTCGGTCAAACGATGCGTCTGACACTCGCGGGAATTGGAATCGGACTCGCCGGCGCGTTCGCAGGAATGCGCGTGCTGAAGTCGCTCCTGTTCGACGTGAGTCCGACGGATCCCATAGTGCTGGCGAGCACGGCCGGCGCGTTGATATTCATCGCAGCGGCGGCGAGCCTCGTTCCGACGCGCCGCGCCGCGAAGATCGATCCGGTGGAGGCCATGAGGGCCAGCTAGGCGCGTCACGCGGGGTTCCGGCGCTCTGTCCGCTTCTGGGACACCCAATCCCAACCCTGCACAGGTTGGGGTTGTCCAAGGATGTACTGGGCCGAGCTAACACACTGTACGCATTGGATTTAGTGTCTGCCGCGAACGGCATGACACTTGCCTTTCCTCCTTTGCGTAGGGTGGCCCATAACACTGAAGAGGTATCGCTTGGACGTAGCCCGCGCACCCCAAAAGAAGACTGGACGCAATGCCTTGATCGGCGCCGGCGTCCTGCTGGTCGTCATCGTCACCGTTGCGCTTGCGAAGCTGAAGCCAGCCGCGCCGACGGTCGAGGCCGCCACGATGTACATGGATTCGGTTCGCCGCGGCGACATGGTGCGCGACGTGCGAGGCCCCGGAAGCCTCGTGCCGGAGCACACCATTTTTGTCTCGCCGCGAGCGAGCGCCCGCATCGACCGGCTCGTCGCAGAAGCGGGGCAGACGCTGAAGGCCGGCGACGTCATCCTCGAGATGTCGAACCCGGACGTGCAGATCGCAACGCTGAACGCCGAGCAGACGCTGGCCGGCGCGCAGGCGGCACTTGTCACGCTTACGACCACGCTGCACACGCAGAGTCTTTCGCAGGAAGGCATCGTAGCCACGACGAACACGCAGTATGTGCAGGCCAGGCAGGACGCGATGGCCGCGGACACGCTGCTCGCGAAGAAACTGATCTCGCCTTTCGATTACAACAACAAGAAGGCCGCCGCGGATGAACTCACGCAGCGCCTGCGGATCGCAAAAGAGCAGCTGAAGCTCATGCAGTCCACGATCGACTCGCAGATCGCCGTTCAGCGGCAGCAGGTGAGCCGGCTGAAGGACATCGCCAAGTTCCAGGAAGACGTGCAGGCGTCGCTCGTGATGCGCGCACCGGACAGCGGTGTGCTGCAAGAGGACCAGACGCTCCAGCTCGGCCAGTGGATTACGCAGGGCACGACGATCGCCAAGGTCGTGCAGCCGGGCAAGCTCAAGGCCCAGCTCAGAATTCCCGAAACTCAGGCCAAGGACGTGCAGATCGGCCAGAAGGCCTCGGTCGACACACGCAACGGAATCATCCCTGGGCATGTCTCACGTAAAGACCCCTCTTCGGTTGCGGGGACTGTGCTCGTGGACGTTGCACTCGATGGGCCGCTGCCGGCTGGCGCCGTGCCGGACTTGAGCGTCGACGGCACGATCGTGATCGAGCAGCTGAAGAACGTGTTGTTCACCGGACGTCCGGCCTCTGGCGCCGGGACCGGGCCGGTGGGAATCTTCAAAGTGGTGGAAGGTGGAAGCGCGGCGATCAGGGTGCAGGTGCTGCTCGGACGGAGCTCGGTAAACCTTGTGGAGATCGTGCGCGGTCTGAATGTGGGTGACAAAGTGATCCTGTCCGACATGTCGCAGTGGGACAATGTCGAACGCGTCCGACTCAAGTGAGGAGCAATCGATGACAAACGCAACGCCGACGCTGATCCACCTGAAGGACATCAAGAAAGTTTTCTACACGGACGAGGTGGAGACGCACGCGCTGGCAGACGTGCACCTCGAGATCAAGCAGGGTGAGTACGTCGCGATCGGCGGTCCTTCGGGCTGCGGAAAGACGACGCTGCTCTCGCTGCTCGGATTGCTCGACACGCCGACGGGCGGCGAGTATCTCCTCGACGGCGCGCCGGTCGCCGGACTCGACGCGGCGCAGCGCGCGCGTGTGAGAAACCGCCAGATCGGTTTCATCTTCCAGGCGTTCAACCTGATCGGCGACCTCACGGTTTATGAGAACGTCGAACTGCCGCTCACGTATCGCGGCATGAGCGCGACGGAACGCAAAGAGCGCGTGCATGCGGCCCTCGAGCGCGTGGGCATGGCGCACCGAGTGAAGCACTATCCGGCGCAGCTCTCCGGCGGTCAGCAGCAGCGCGTCGCGGTGGCGCGCGCCGTCGCAGGCGATCCAGCGATTCTGCTCGCTGACGAACCGACGGGTAACCTCGACTCGGTGAACGGCGAGTCGGTGATGGAGCTGCTCCGCGAGCTGCATCGCAACGGCGCGACGATTTGCATGGTGACGCACGATCCGCGCTACGAGCTGCATGCCGATCGCTCGATCCATTTGTTCGACGGACGGGTTGTGGACGAGAAGGCGGCGGCGCACGCGTAACTGCGGACCGAGGACCGACGTCCGAGGACAGAAACGACAACCGCAATAAAAGAATGCGCGGGGCGATCAACGGGTGCCGTATCGCGGCACCCGTTGGCGTATCCTCCACTTCATTTGGAGGAATCCGTGGCAGATTTTACCAAGCTCGATGTCTGGCGGGTCGCGCATGCGTTCGCCCTTTCCGCATACAGATTGACCGGAACGTTTCCGGCGGCGGAGCGCTTCGGATTGACCAGCCAAATACGTCGCGCGGCCGTTTCGATCGGGGCGAACATCGCCGAGGGCTGTGGTCGTTTTCACAAGGGAGATCAGGCTAGATTTCTTCAGATGGCAAAGGGGTCGGCGAAAGAGACTCGCAGCCATCTTATGATCGCCCGAGATCTGGGCTTCATGCCCGCAAAAGAACAACAAATGGCGGACGTCCAACTCGAGAGATTAGAGCGCATGCTTTCTTCGCTTATTCGCACGTCACGCAGCAGCTAACGAAATTTCGGTCCTCGGTCTTCGGTCCTCGGTCCAAAAAATGATTTCTCTCAGAAATATCGAAAAGAGCTACCCCATCGCCGGCGGACAATCGTTCGTCCTCCGACGCATTACGCTCGATATCAAGCCCGGTGAGTTCGTCACGATCATGGGCCCGTCGGGCGCCGGAAAGTCGACGCTGCTCGCGGTGCTCGGCATGCTCGACGGGTCGTGGACCGGCGAATATCAGTTGCACGAGCATCTGGTGCACAAGCTCGAGACGAAGAAGCGGGTCGCGCTGCACAAGCAGTACGTCGGGTTCGT
>DASYSH010000048.1:0-3602 GCA_036003525.1 Gemmatimonadaceae bacterium
GTTTGCATCGGGGGCGCGCTGGCGTGCGTATACACGATGTTCGGTTTGCCCGGCACGGCATGGATTCGCTTCGGCGTGTGGCTCGTGATCGGGCTCGTGCTCTATTTCTTCTATGGCTACAAGAATTCGACGCTGCGCCACGGTACTCCGCAGCGCTCCTGACCGGGATCCGAAATGAAGAAGCTCAGCTCCACGCAGTGGATCGCCGTTTCGATGCTGATCGGCATCGCGCTCGGCGTTCTGTTGCCCGCCGCCGATCATCCGACCGTCGCGATGATCGAGAAGGCGACGTCGTCGGTTTTCCTTCGCATGATCAAGTCGCTGATCGTGCCGCTGCTGTTCTCGACGCTGGTCGTCGGAATCGCGGGACATGGCGACGACATGAAAAAAGTCGGGCGGCTCGCGTTCCGGTCGATTCTCTATTTCGAAGTCGTGACGACGCTCGCGCTGGTGATCGGCCTCGTGGCGGTGAATGTCGTCAAGCCGGGCGAGGGTGTCACGCTCGTCGCCGCGACCGCGGACAAGGGCGTCGAGTTCGCGAAGACCGAAGTCACGTTCACGGGCGTGATCGAGCATACGGTACCGCAGAGTTTCTTCGACGCGGCGGCGAAAAACGAGGTGCTGCAGGTTGTGTTCTTCGCGATTTTGTTCGCGGTCGCGCTCTCACGCGTGAGCGGGCCGTCGAAGGATTTCATGCTCAAGCTGTGCCAGTCGCTTTCGGACGTGATGTTCAAGTTCGTGGGATTGGTGATGGCGTTCGCGCCATTTGGAATCGGAGCGGCGATTGCAACGACCGTGGGCACGAGTGGGCTTGGCGTGCTGGTGAGTCTCGGCAAGCTCGTCGGTACGCTGTATGGCGCGCTGGTCCTGTTTCTGCTTCTCGTGCTGCTTCCGGTCGCGATGCTTGCACGAATCCCGATCAAGCGTTTCTGGAAGTATGTGCGCGAGCCTTGGCTGATCGCGTTTTCCACCGCGTCGAGCGAGGCGGCGCTGCCGCTTGCACTGGAGAACATGGAGGCGTTCGGGCTGCCGAAACGGATCGTCGCCTTCGTGCTGCCGACCGGATACTCGTTCAATCTCGATGGGTCGACGCTATACCTCGCCGTCGCGAGCGTTTTTGTGGCGCAGGCCGCGGGGATGCACATGCCGCTGCGCGATCAGGTCGTGATGATGTTCACGCTGATGCTGACGTCGAAGGGTGTCGCTGCCGTTCCGCGCGCCGCGCTCGTGATTCTTGCCGGCGCGCTTGCGATGTTCAACCTGCCGCTCGAGGGAGTGGCCGTGATTCTCGGCGTTGACGCGCTCATGGACATGGCGCGCACGAGCGTGAATCTTCTGGGGAACTGCCTGGCGACCGCCGTGATGGCGCGGTGGGAGGGCGAGTTTCCCGATAGCATTGGAGGGACGGTCACATGAGTGTTTCTTCATCGATGGTGAATTTTCCGGCGAACGGACACACGTGCGACGGGTATCTTGCGCTGCCCCCCGGCGGAACGGGTCCGGGATTGATCGTGATTCAGGAATGGTGGGGGCTGGTCGATCACATCAAGGCGCTCGCGGACCGGTTTGCGAGTGAGGGATTTGTCGCGCTGGCGCCGGATCTGTATCACGGCGAGCGCACGACGAGTCCGGATCAGGCGGGGAAGTTGCTGATGGCGCTGAACATCGCCGACGCCGGAAAGGACATGCGCGGCGCGGCGGAATATTTGCGCGCGAGCCCGGCGGTAAAGCCGAAGAAGGTTGCGACGATCGGTTTTTGCATGGGCGGACAGCTCGCGCTGTATGCCGCGCAGGAACATCCCGATGTGATCAATGCCGCAGTGGATTACTACGGGATTCACCCGAAGGTCGAGATCGTACCGTCGCGCGTGAAGGTGCCGGTGCTCGGCCATTTTGCGACGCGCGACAAGAGCGTGTCGCTCGACGCCGTTCACGCGATGGCGTCGGCGTGCAACGGCGCGGGCGGGAGTTTCGAAGTGCACGAGTACGAAGCGGACCACGCGTTTTTCAACGATACGAGGCCGCAGGTGTACGACGCTGCCGCCGCGGCGCTTTCTTTTTCGCGAACGCTCGCGTTCCTGCGGAAGGTGCTCGCGTAGTTACTTGGTGATGCGCGCGGCGAATGCCTCGATCGCGCGCGATGTTTCGTCCTGGCCCTTTTCCATCGTGTACCAGACGGTGAGATGCGTGCGGCCTGCGATCATGTGCGTTTCGACATTTGAATCTCCAGCGGCGCGCAGCGCGGCGGCGAAGTCACTCTGCTGCCCGCGCCGCCAGGCGTCGTCGCCGTCGGCGTAGAGCAGGAGCATCGGCGGCACGTCCGCGCGCACGTAGCTCGCAGGTGACGCAGCCGGCCACGCTTTCGGGTCCGCGCCCCAAATGAATTTCGGCCTATCCGGGCCGACTCCCGTGCGCTCGACGTAGAAGAACGCGCTGACCGGTGCGGCGCCGCGGATGTCGGACGGTTTCATGCCGTGCGCGGCGAGATAGCGCGGATCGAGCAGCAACAATGAGATGAGATACGCGCCGGCGGAATGACCGGTGAGCACGATCTTGTTGGGGTCGCCGCCATATTTCGCGATGTTCTTCTTGACCCATGCCACGGCCGTCGCGGCATCCTCAGCGTGCGCCGGATGCGCGACGGTCGGCGACAGCCGGTAGTTGATCAGGACCGCGACGTATCCGGCTTCGGCGAACCGCTCGCCGACGTACGGTTGCTCTGATTTATCGCCCGCCGTGAGTGCGCCGCCATAGAGCGAGACGATCACCGGCAAAGATTTCGCGCCGGGCGGGATGAAGATGTCGAGCTTGTCTTTGTTGTCGGCGTAGGAGGCGCCGGTCGTGTATTTGATGTCGCGTTCGACGCGGATTTGGGCGGACGCCGCACGCGCCGCGACGGTCGCCAGCGCGATCGCGAGAGCGGTCTTGAAGAATTGTGGCATATCGGAGAGTCTAGTTCGGCGGCCCGTCTTTCGGAATCCGCCGTGGTCGAAATTCTCGGCGACATCGGGCCGCCCCACGCGCCAGCGAGGGGCCAATCTACCCGATGCGCGCTCGAACGATCCGCGCGGCAGCGATTTTGGTTGCACGACGCGGCGCCTGTGGCGGTACACTTGGCGCCGCATCCAACGACCTCAAACTCACGCGCGCGCCGGAGCGGTATGTCCAATTCTCCAGTTTTTTCGTCGGTACAAAACTCTGTACCATTTGTGCTACCCGACGTACAAATCGCAGAGCATGCAATAACCGAGGTCCGTGACTCCGCGACCGGCACGTGCGCGGTGAGCGAGTTTCGCCGCGGTGCGGCGCGGTTCATCGATCACGTCAGAGTTTCAAACGAACCGATGATCCTTACGCATCATGGCCGCGGCGTTGCGGTGCTATTCGGCATCGAGGCGTACGACCAATTGCTCGCCGAGTCTGAATTGTTGCGCGATGTGCGCGACGCCGAGGATCAGGTTGAAGCCGGCGGCGGGCAAGAGCAGGCGCGCGTGGAAACGCGGCTGCGCGGTCTGCTCGGCAGGTAAACTCATGCGTCGCGTGATCTGGTCGCCGTTGGCGGAACAGCAGGCGGTCCGCATTGTGCAGCGCCTTTGGCGAAG
>DASYSH010000049.1:0-3493 GCA_036003525.1 Gemmatimonadaceae bacterium
CCGGCCGGTGAAGGGCGTGCTCGTGATGGAACAGCTCCACTATGCCGACGAGATTCGGCCGATATCCGAAGTGCCGGTTCAGGCCGGCGAGGTGAAGCCGATCGAGCTGGAAATGGCAAAGCAACTCATCGACCAGACGTCGACGGACGAATTCCATCCGGAGAAGTACAAGGATGTCGTGCGCGAACGCGTGCTCGAATCCATTCAGAAGAAGATCGACGGCCAGGAGATCACCGCCGACGCACCGGCCGATTCGGGCGGCAAGATCATCGACATCATGGAAGCCCTCAAGGCGAGCCTCGCAAAAGCGTCATGACGATTCTTGCGGGCACGAGCGGGTTTGCGTTCAAGGAATGGAAGGGCCCGTTCTACCCCGAGAAGATGAAGAACGACGACATGCTCGGGTTCTACGCCGGGAAGTTTCCGACGGTCGAGATCAACAACACGTTTTACCGGCTGCCCAAGGAAGCGGTTCTGACCGACTGGGCCGCGCAGGTGCCGGAGTCGTTCAAGTTCGCGATCAAGGCGAGCCAGAAGATCACGCATTTCGCGCGGCTCAAGCCGGAGAGCGCGGACGCGGTCGCGTATTTATTGAAAGTCACCAAGGCGCTCGGCGCGCGGCTCGGGCCGATCTTGTTTCAGCTTCCTCCGAATCTCAAGAAAGATTTCGATCGGTTGAACGCGTTCGTCGCGAAACTTCCGGCCGAGGCGAAGTACGCGATCGAATTCCGTCATGAGAGCTGGTTCACGGATGACGTGTACGCGTTGCTTCGCTCGCGAGATATTGCATTGGGGATCATCGAGCAGGAGGAGTTCTCGTCACCGGTCGTCACGACGGCATCGTGGGGGTACGCGCGCTTGCATCGGTTCGACTACGACGCGGCAAGGCTTGCCGAGTGGGCGGGGAAGATCAAGGCGATGGCGTGGAGCGATGCGTACGTGTACTTCAAGCACGACGAAGGCGTGGGGTCGGGGCCTCCGGCGGTCGACGGCTTCATGGATGCGCTCGGCGCGTGAGACTATGCACCACTAACAAAGAACTGTTAACAACGAACCATTGCAGTTGGCCAAAACGGCAATGGTTTATCGTTAAAAGTGATTGGTGGTTAGTGCGTGGTGCCCGAAATCGTTGCTCGCACTCGCCGGAGAAGCGTGAATAGCTGCTTCCTGAGGAGGGTCGTCTCGGATAGAAGCGTGTCTCCGATCGGTCGTGGAATGAGCGATGTGTCGGCGGCGAAGCGAAGGTGGTAGTGCAACTCCGCGGCAGACCCTGCTGCGATTTGCAAGAATCGCGCGAACTCACGGTTCGATTCCTTGCTGGTGCCTTCGACGATGTTCGCGGGGACGGAGAGCGCCGCCCTACGCAGCTGGCTAATGGTCTCAGTGTTGTCGCGTCTGGGAATCCCAGTGGTCGCGCGTTGCACGTCAACGGCGAGTTGGTGTGCGCGCCGCCAGACCTCGAGTTTCTCGTAGTTCTGCATCCCGCAACATGGTTGGTCTGCGCCGGGCAAGTGTCACCGAATCGCCGCGCGGCGGATCGATTCCGCGCCCGCCGGACCATACACAACACACCAATAGACTTGTGACGACAAACGATTGCAGTTGGCCAAAACAGCAATGGTTTATCGTTAAAAGTGATGGGTTGTTCGTGCGTCGTACCGGCCTACGTGAGCCCGGTCGCTCTCCTCCAGTACTCGAAGATCAGCACCATACTGAGCGTATCCAGCTCGCAATACTGAAGCAGCAGCCGCCTCCACTTCGCCTTCGCTTCGGGATCGTTCTTCTCCGCGCCGTACATCATCGCCTCGTATGCACGCATCGCGCCGGTCCCTTCACGGACATCCTGCACAACGCCGTCAATCTCGAGCGGCGGGAGCGCCCTGTACGGATCCTGTGTCGCGGAAACCTCGCGGCCGGTCCACTCCTTGAGTTGCTGGCGCATCGTCGCATCTGATTTCCAGAGCGCGTCGAGCACGACCTTGATTGACGTGCGGCCGCCCATGCCGGGGTGGTAGTACTGATCCGCGGCGGATTTGTGCAGATCGAAAATGCGCGTCCGCGTCAGCGCATCGACCCATGCTTCGAGTGACTCGTCGCGCGGCACGAACTGCGGATGCTCGCGCGCAATTTCATTGAGCTGGCTTCGCTCGAACGGCGACCATGCGAGCACGGTGTCGCTCTCGCCGATCACGTCGCGCAGCGACTGCGCAAACGTCATGTTCGGCCACTCGTCCGCGGCGTTGAGCCATTCGGTGTGACGCGGTGCCGCTCCGGGCGAGTCGACCGTATGCACGCTCCATTGGAACGCGACTTGCCCGTATGGACGCATGTTCGCGTGATACGGAATCGCGAGCCGCGACGCCTCGAAATCGATGAAGTGCATCGGATAGCGCAGGCTCGCGAGCGAATCCTTCAGCGTGTTGTCGATCCACTCGACGCCCGATTTCGCATGCATGATCTGCCGGATTTGCCGCTCGGCCTGCGGTCCGACGCTCCCGTCCTTCTTTCTGAGCCGGTCCATTGGAATATCGAACAGCGACGCTTTTCCTTCGCGCGTGAGTGACTCGATGATCGGCGCGCCATTTGCGTCTTGCACTTTGCCGATGGACTGGAGTTCCAGAATGTGCGGCGTCACGGTCGCCATAGGGCCCCAGCACTCGGCGAACCCATTCGGATTTGCCGATGCCTCGACGCGGAATTCGCATTCCGCGCATTTCGTGCCGAGCGTCGTGACGTAGCTGGCGAACGGTTTGTCGATGAGCGTTTCGAATCGCGCGACTTCCGAGTCAACTTCCGCGCGCAGCGACGCGACGTCGTCGGCTGCATCCACGGTAGTGAGGACGTCGAGTTGGGCGACGTCGCTCGCATCCCCTGTGAAATGCGCGGCGTACGAATGCTCGCTGCCATCCGCGCGGACCTGCCGCACGATTTCGAAAAACTTAGGCGCGCCATCGAGAGTCGTGCGCTTCGCCTTGTCGATCAGCACGATGTACGGATGTACGCGCAGGGCGGGGAACAATTTCTCGAACGCCAGCACCTGGAAGGTGAGATCTTCGAACTTCGGCAGCCACGTGGCCAAATGCGCGTGCGGCTTCCGTTTCGCGCGGAACTCGCCCTTGCCGCCCTTCGCGATGTCATCGGCGTGCGCCTCGGCGTCGAACGATTTCGCCTTGACCTCGATGAGGTTCACATCGTCGCCGCGCTTTTCGATGATGTCGACACGCGCGAGCCGTCGGCCGGAAAAAAGCGTAGCCTGAAAAATCGTGACCGTGTCGCGCTCGAGGAGTTCGCGCGTCTTCTCGAAATCGGCGACGGGATCCCAAGTCGGATCGAGCAGCACGCCATCCGGGCGCTGCGCGCGCGCGAGCGCATCCACCATGAAGCCGCCCTCCGCCAGCAGACGAACGTAGGGACTGTAGTTGCCGTTGTCCGGGTAGCGGTTCTCGCGGAAGTACAGCTTGGCATCGCACGTTCGCGCGAGATTGTAGTCGGA
>DASYSH010000050.1:0-2214 GCA_036003525.1 Gemmatimonadaceae bacterium
CCCGTTCGTAAATGCGAAATCGGCTGCCGGGGTCGGCAGCCGATTCTCGGTAAACTCTAGAATCGCGAGGTGCTACAGAGCGGGCGACCGGACTCGAACCGGCGACGTCCAGCTTGGGAAGCTGGCATTCTACCAACTGAATTACGCCCGCGACGTGCACCGACACTCATATAGTATCGCGCGTGCGACGAAGCCGCCAAGCCCTTGACGCGGCGCCATTGGTGCGGCACTGTATCGTTACACTGATACAATACTGCTTCAATACTTGGCCGCCAATTCCCATGATCGCACTTCGGTCCGTCCATTATCGCGCCGGAAAACACTTCGCCGTCGACTCGCTCGACATGACCGTCCCCACCGGATCGATCTACGGATTCATCGGTCCGAACGGCGCGGGAAAGACCACGACGATGCGTCTCATCCTCGGCCTCCTCACGCCGAAGTCCGGAACGGTCGAGCTGCTCGGCCATTCCATGCCGCGCGACGCGCGGATCGCACTCGCGAAAGTCGGCGTCGTGCCGGAGCGGCCGCATGTGTATCCGACATTCACGGTCGACGAAGCGATGCGATTTCACTCCGCGTTTCACCGCGGATGGGATTCCGCGCGCGCGGCAAAACTTCGCGCGCAGTTCGAGCTCCTTCCCCATCAGCCGGTCGCCTCGCTTTCAAAAGGACAGACCGGGAAACTCATGAAGCTGCTCGCGCTGTCGCAGTCGCCGGAACTGCTGATTCTCGACGAGCCGACGGACGGACTGGATCCCGTGGTGCGCCAGGAAGTCCTCGAAGCGCTCACGGAATTCGTCGCGACGAAAAAAGCGACGGTGCTCGTCTCCAGCCATCTGGTGCACGAGCAGGAGCGCATCTGTGACTGGGTTGGCGTCATGGATCATGGACGGCTCATTGCCGAACTGCCGATGACGGTGTTTCGAAACGGCATCAAGCGGCTTCGCGTGGGTGCCGGCGTTTCGGACAGCACCGCGACACTCGCGCCATTCCACGTGGTCTCGCGCCGGTCGCTCGGCGACGGCGCGGAGGAATGGCTCGTGCGCAACTGGGATGAGACGATGCGCAGCTGGTTCGTCTCCGTCGGCGTGCCACTCCAGGAAGTCATCGATCTCGATCTCGAGCAGGCCTTCGTTTCGCTGCTGCGCGCGGCGCGCGCCGCGGCATCGGCGGCGTCCGCGTCGAAGGAGGCCGCCTGATGTTTCGCGCCATGCTCTGGTCGCAATGGAAATGGTCGCGCGGATTTCTCCTGCTCGTCGTGATCGTCGGCGTAACGCTCTCGATCTTCGTGATGCGGGGACAGATATCATTCGATGGCGTCGGCGTGTACAGCATTCCAGATCTGCTCGACCGGTCGCGCGCGTTCGGCGTGATGTTCCAGCTCGACGCGACCGCGGCGGGGCTGGTGCTCGCAATCGCCGCGTGGCAGCAGGATTCGCGGACACGCCATGTGTACGCGCTGCTTCTGCCGGTTTCGCGCGTGTGGTACGCGGCGACGCGATTCGCGTGCGGGTTGATTCTGCTTCTGATCCCGGCGCTCGCGCTCGCGGCGAGCACGGCGATCGCCGGCTGGCTCGCCCCGCTGCCGCCGGTCCTGCACGTGTACGCGATCGGGCTCGCGGCGCGATGGCTGCTGGCGGCGTCGACGGTCTACGCGATCATCTTCGCCCTCGTGTCGGCAAGTCCGCGGCTCATCAAGCGCGCGGTGCTCGCAGCCGCGGTGATAATCGTGGCCGATCTCATCTACGGCGGTCTCATCGACACGACGCATCACTCGCTCATTGGCGCGCTGATGCAAAGTGTTTTCTCGCGAAACGGACCGTACGCGCCGTTTCTCGATGGGTGGATGCTGATCGATGTTTGATCGCCGGCTGAAGTGCGCTGTTGTGACGCTGTGGATGGCAGTCGCCGGAACGCTGCCCGCGCAAACCATAACCGAACTGCTGGCGCTCAAAGCAAAGAATGATTCCGCGCTCGCCGCAGTGGAGTTGCTGAAGCCGGCTCCGGCAGCTCCAGTCGCGGTGGCGCCCGAACTGCTCGACACCGCGCGCGTCGGCTCGGTCACCCTCGTGAGCGGAAAAGAGGCCGCCACCCTGCTCCGCTCGGCAATTATCGGCGCGAGCGCAAACGTTGCACACGCGTTCGGCGACGCGGGATTGCGCGCGCTCGCGCAGACGGTGGTGACGGGCCATTTGCATCTCGCTGCGCCCG
>DASYSH010000051.1:0-7192 GCA_036003525.1 Gemmatimonadaceae bacterium
CCCTTCAGCGAAGCAGTTCCCAGCGGATCTTTTTGATCGGATCGCGGCCCGTTCGCGCATTGATTTTGGCGAGCAGAGAACGCTCCATCATCGAGAGCTCGGTCATCCAGGCGTGGGTCTTCACGCCGACGAACAGCGTGCCGTCCTCCGTGACCGTGCGTGGTTCGGTCACACTGGCGATCTGCGGCCCTACGAACGACGCCCATTCCACGAGGACCTGTGCGCGCTCCACGCGCGCGTCGAGCCCCTTGGAGCGGAGGAATCCCCTGAGCACGTCCGCGATCGGCTCGGGTTTCCCTTCATCGCCCCACGGACGGGGTTTGCGCTTCTCGTAGCTCATGCCGCTTCCATCGGCGCAGACGCGGACGAAAACACGCCGTCGCGAATGCTCCAGCGCGCAAGCCGCGTGAACGCGCGCGGGATTTCATCTTCGCGCGGTACGCAGAGAATCGTCTGACCAAGTCCGCGCGCGGACGTCTCCTCGAGCAGCGCGAGCACGCGCGATGCGCGCGTGCGGTCGAGCTCGGCGAACGGATCGTCGAGCAGCAGCACCGGCTGCGCGCCGCCGCGCGTGCGAAACGTCGCCGCCTCCAGCAGGCGCAGCGCGATCGCCGCCGTGCGCTGCTGCCCGGCCGATCCCACGAGACGGAGGTCGCGCGCGCCGAGCGTGACTGCGAGATCGTCGCGATGCGGTCCCGCGTGCGTGATCAGCCGGCGCGCATCGTGCTCGCGCCCGCGATGCAGCGCCGCCGTGAGCGAGTCTCGCACGCTGGCCGCGTCCACCAGCGGCGAGTCATATGCAATCTGCATGGGAGCGCGCTCGCCGATTTCTTCGCAGAGCCGCGTGAACTCCGCCGCGCCCTCCGCGACCCACGCGCGCCGCTCCTCGATGAGCACCGCGCCGTGCGCCGCGAGCGCGGGTTCCCACGCGGCGACCGACGAATGCCGTGCGCCGGGTCGCGCCGCTTCGCGCAGCGCGGCGTTGCGGCGCGCGAGCGCCGCACGGTACTGCCGGAGGGCGGAGAGGTAATGCTTTGAACTCAGCGCGAGCGCGATGTCGAGATATCGGCGGCGCTCCGCCGGCGCGCCGGCGATCAGCGCGATGTCGGCCGGAGAAAAACAAACCGACGGAAGCGCCCCAAGCGCGTCGGTGAGGCGCGGCGTGTCGACGCCATCGAGCGTGATGCGTTTTTTCCCGCCGCGCTCGACGCCGATTCCGACGCGGTTCACCGCGGTGCCGGTCGACGACGCGGAGATGTGAAAGGCCGTCGCGCCGAAGCGCGTGAGATCGCGATCGCGCACACCGCGCATGGAGCGGAGCAGCTCGAGATAGGCGATTGCCTCGAGAAAGTTCGTCTTTCCCTGGCCGTTGTCGCCGACGAGCGCGATGCCGTCGGACGGAATCGCGAGGTCCGCGCGCTCGATGTTGCGAAAATCGCGGATCGCGATCGAATCGAGCGTGACGCGCGCCGCCTGTTCAGCCCCCTGCATCAGGTCACGCGCCGCGGAAATCGGGCGGGCGTTTCTCGAGAAATGCTTTCGTGCCTTCGCGCATATCGGCGGTGGATTCGAGCGATCCGAAGAGGCGCGCTTCGAGCCGCAGGCCGTCTTCGAGCGTGGCGTCGAGTCCCACGTCAACCGATTCGATCGCGCGCGCGAGGGCAATCGGCGCGTTCTTCAGCATCGTCGCCGCCATCGAGCGAGCGGCGCCGATCAGCGCGTCCGGCTCGACGACGGCGTTCGCGAGGCCAAGACGTGTTGCTTCGACGCCGTCGATCGTATCACCGGTGAGAATCAGCTGCAGCGCGGGCCCGCGGCCGATCAATCGCGGAAGCCGCTGCGTTCCGCCGTAGCCGGGAATGAGCCCGAGCTTTACCTCGGGAAGCCCGAACTTCGCGAGCGTCGACGCAATGCGCACATGGCAGGCGAGCGCGAGTTCGCAGCCGCCGCCGAGCGCGAACCCGTTGACCGCCGCGATCACCGGTTTCGAAGAGAGCTCGATCCGCCGGAAAACCCCCTGTCCGGTCCGCGCGAACTTCTCCAGTTCGCCGGTTTCCGCCGCGGCGAGCCGCGAAATGTCAGCCCCGGCGACAAACGCGCGCCCCGCTCCGGTGATGATGATGACTCCGACGTCCTTGTTTGCCGTGAGCTCATCGAACATCGCGGAAATCTCGCGCATCATCGCATCATTCAGCGCGTTGAGCTTGTCCGGCCGGTTGATCGTAACGGTCGCGATACGATCCGAAATTTCGAGCAGCAGGAGTTCGTAGGGCATGAGAGAAATGTACACGTCCAGCGGACGCCCGCTCATTCCATGTGGAGGGTGTTCGGCCCGATGCAGAGTGCAGAGCCGCCCGCTGTGGAACTAGTTTTAGTGGGTGCAACCAATCCATTCAGTTCGGTGGTCCCCCGATTCCCGCGCGCTGCGCATCATCGACCAGCGCCGCCTGCCGTCTGAGTTCGTCGAAGTCGATCTCAAATCTCTCGACGAAATCGTCGACGCGATCAAATCGCTCGCGGTCCGCGGCGCCCCCGCGATCGGCGTCGCCGCGGCGATCGGCCTCGTCGTTTCACTCCAGCCATTCGAGAGCGAACCCGCTGTTCTCTTCCGCGCCCGGCTGCTCGCGCACGCAGCCGTCCTCGCCGCGGCGCGTCCCACCGCCGTGAATCTTCCATGGGCGATGGCGCGCATGGTCGCGCGCGCGGAGCAGGATCTCGTCGCGCATACGCCCGAATTGCTCGCGATGCTGCACGCCGAAGCCACGAAGATTCTCGAGGAAGATCGCGCGATGTGCGACGCCATCGGGCGCAACGGGCTGGCATTCGTGCCAAGCGGCGCGCGCGTGCTCACGCACTGCAACGCCGGTGCACTCGCGACATCCGGCATCGGAACGGCGCTCGCGCCCGTTTACCTCGCGCACGAAGCCGGCCGCGTCGTCACCGTTTTCGCGAACGAAACGCGCCCGCTGCTCCAGGGTTCGCGCCTCACCGCCTGGGAGCTCGCGCGCGCCGGAATTCCCGTGACGATTCTGACGGACGCGATGGCCGCCAGTCTCATGCGCGCCGGCGAAATTGACATCGTGCTCGTCGGCGCCGATCGCATTGCCGCAAACGGCGACACGGCGAATAAAATCGGCACATACGCCTTGGCGGTCGCCGCCAGGCATCACGGCGTTCCGTTCTATGTGTGCGCGCCGTGGTCCACGACCGACCGCGCGACGCCGAACGGCGATGCCATCGTGATCGAACAGCGCGACGCCGATGAAGTCCGGTTCGCGGCGGGCGCCGCCGTCGCTCAATCGGACGCCGCCGCGAGAAATCCCGCGTTCGACATCACGCCGAACGAACTGATAACCGGCGTCATCACGGACAGAGGCGTCTATCGCGCCCCATATTCATTCACCTACGTATGAAATGCGTTCTCGCGATCGACCAGGGCACCACCGGCGCGACCTGCCTGATCATCACGGCCGACGGTCGCGTCGCGGGGCGCGGCTATCGTGAAATCACGCAGCACTTTCCCGAACCGGGTCAGGTTGAGCACGACGCGGACGAGATATTTGCGCGCACCCTCGAAGCCGCGCGCGAGGCGATCGCGCAGAGCGGGCTCGTGCCTTCCGCGCTCGGCATCACCAATCAGCGCGAAACCGTCGTGCTCTGGAATCGCGCGACCGGAGTTCCGGTTGGACGCGCGATCGTCTGGCAGGATCGGCGAACTGCGGCGCGGTGTGCCGCGCTCGCTCCGCAAAAGGAAGCCATCCATCACGCGACCGGCCTCGTTACCGATCCGTATTTCTCCGCGACCAAGCTCGAGTGGATGCTCGAACACCGGCCCGGCGTATCCAACCGCGCGCACGATCAGCTGGCGGCGGGCACGATCGACAGCTGGCTCATCTGGAAACTCACGAACGGCGCCGTGCACGCGACCGATCCCACCAACGCGTCGCGCACGATGCTGTACGACATCAATGCGCACAAATGGAGCGCGCCGCTCTGCACACTGTTCTCGGTGCCGGAATCGATGCTGCCGGAAGTGCGCCGTTCGAGCGGTGACTTCGGCGTCGCGGCCGCCGAGCATCTTGGGTCCGCGATTCCGATCCTCGGCGTCGCGGGCGATCAACAGGCGGCGCTGTTTGGTCAGGGCTGCTGGAGCGCGGGTACGAGCAAGAACACGTATGGCACCGGCGCGTTTCTCCTGCTGAATACCGGCGCCACGCGGCCGGACGGCGGCGGCGGTATGCTCACGACGATCGCGTGCGACGCGACCGGCGGTGCGGTCTATGCGCTCGAAGCGAGCATCTTCATCGCGGGCGCCGCGGTGCAGTGGCTGCGCGACGGTCTCGGAATCATCGGCCGCGCGAGTGAAACCGAATCGATGGCGCGCGCGCTCACATCGAACGACGGCGTCTATTTCGTGCCTGCGCTCACTGGACTCGGCGCCCCTGAGTGGGAGCCGAATGCGCGCGGCACGATCGTTGGTTTGACGCGAGGTACGACGCGCGAGCATTTCGTGCGCGCCGCGCTCGAGGCGATGTGCTTCGGCACCACCGATGTGCTGCACGCGATGCGCGAAGCGAGCGGCGCGCCGCTGGACGTGCTGCGCGTCGACGGCGGCGCCACCGAAAACAGCTGGCTCATGCAGTTCCAGTCGGATGTGCTCGGCGTTCCTGTGGAACGTCCCGATGTGATCGAGACTACGGCGATGGGCGCCGGCGCGCTCGCCGGCATCGCGGCGGGTGTCTGGCCCGACGCGGCATCGTTCATCGAGTCACGGAAATACACACGGTTCACACCCGGCGACGGCGCCAGGGCGGCGCAGGCTGCGATGTCAGGATGGCACCGCGCCGTCCGCGCGGCGGTCTCGTGGGCGAAGGATTCGGCGCCATGAAATTTTTTCTCGTATTCACGCTCTGGACCGGGGGTCCGAAGCGTCCCGAACTGAAGGATCCCGACCCATGGCTTGGATTCGACAAGCTCGAACATTTCGCGGCGTCGACGATCATTCAGAGCTGGGCGCACATCACGCTGCGCTCGCGCGGCGCGAGCTACGCGCAAGCGAGCTGGGGCGCGGCCGCGGTGACGGCGACGGCGGGGATCGGGAAGGAATTGTGGGACCGCTCGCATCACGGCGATTTCAGCTTTCGCGATCTCGCCGCGGACGGAACGGGATTGATCGCGGGCGCGGTGTGGATGCGCCGGATCGACCGCTGAGCACGCGGTGCTGAACTAGTGGTACAGCTCGGCGAATTCTCACTCTGGATCGCGCTGCTCATGGCGGCCTGGTGCGCGACGCTTACGATGCAGGGCGCGGTGATGCGCCGCGCGGCGCTGACGGCGAGCGGCGCGCGCGGACTGTATGCCGCGCTGTTTTTCCTCCTGCTTGCCTCGCTCGGTCTCGCCATCGCGTTCGTGACCGACGATTTTTCGCTGCGATACGTCGCGCTGCATTCGGGTAAGAACGTCGAACTGCTTTACAAACTGTGCGCGTTCTGGTCGGATACAGCGGGTGAGCTGCTGCTCGCGTCGTTTCTCGTTGCGCTGATGGGTTCGGTCACGTCGCGAGTGGTGCTGCGAGCCGACACGGATCGCCGGCGCGCCGCGTGGACCGTAGCGGTCATCGGGTTGATTCTCGCGGGGCTGATCGCCGGGACGGCGTTCGGCGCAAACCCGTTCATGCATTTGCCTCGCGCGCAGGGCGATGGGCGCGGGCTCGATCCCATGCTGCGCAACACGGCGATGTTCGCGCAAATTCCGCTCATGCTGCTCGGCGCCGCGGGTGCCGCGGCGGCGTGTGCGCTCGCCGCCGGCGGCGCGATCCGGCAAAGTTTCGACGGCGCGCTGTTCTTGCGGTTGCGTTCCGCCGCGACGGAGTCGTGGGGTTTTCTGTCCGCGTCTGGACTGATTGCCGCGCACTGGGCATATGTGTCGCCCGGACTGCGCGCGATCCTGCTCAAGAATCCGGCGGTCGTCGCGAGCATGGCGGCATGGACGATTCTCTCGCTCTTTCTCGTCGGCGTCGAGCTCGCGCACACGATGCGCGCGCCGCAGTCGGAAGCCGACGTCATGCGGCGGCGCGCGGGGCGCGTCCTCGCCGGTGTCGGCGTCGCGCTGTGCGTCGCGGCGGCAGCGGTGCATTCGCGCACAAAAAATTACGATGTACAGCTCGGGGACGGCGAACAGTACAGCGCGACGGATGCGTGGGGGCACGATTGGTCGTTCACGAGCCAGGGCGCGAGCAGACTCGAGCGCCCGGGCGACGATGTGATCTCGCTCGGACTCATCGCATCACGCGACGGCGTGCGTCAGCCGTTCATCTCGACCGAGAGTCGCCAGTACTACACAGGGGGCGGGCTCGATGTTTTTCCCGCTCAGACCGTCCCCGCCGTTCGCAGTTCGGTCTCACAGGATCTGCTTATCATTCTCTCCGACGCCGGCGAAGGGCGCGCTGTGCTGCGCATCAGCTTCATTCCACTCGTTGAACTCGACTGGGCCGGCGGTGTATTGTTGGCACTCGGCGCGGTGCTCCTGTTCTGGCCGCCCAAGATCGGGTCCGTGGCATGACGGCGCTCGCAGTCGGTGCTCTGCTTGCCGTGGCGGCGATGGTGTGGGTCATCGCGCCGGTTTTTGCTTCGATGGATCCGCCGCGCGACGCCGCCGATCTGGAAACGCGCGCGCCGTCCGCGGCGGCCGACGATGCCGCAGAAGCGGCGATTCGCAAATGGAGACGCACGGAAAAATGATGAAGCGCACGCCTCTGCAAGCCTTGGCCGCGATTGCGATGCTCTGCGCGCTTTCCGCCGCGCGTGCGCAGGGCACCGGCGAAATTCGGTCGCGCGTGCTCGATGCGGCGGGCGCGCCGATCGTTGACGCGCAGATCGAGCTCAATCCGGGCGTTCGCCGCGCACTGAGCGAAGACGATGGCACGTTCGCGTTCACGCAGCTGAAGCCGGGCGCGTACACGCTCCAGTTCCGCCGCATCGGCTATGCGCCGCAGACCGTGAACGTGCAGGTCGCCGCCGGAGCGACTGCCGCGCCGGCGGTCACGCTCGCGGCAATTGCCCGCGAACTGGATTCGATTCGCATTTTCGAGAAGGCAAACGGTCTGCGCTACACGGGAACCGTGCTCGACGATCACAGCGCGCCGATCGAAGGCGCGGTCGTGATGGTGGCGGGGAAGGCGCGCGAACTTCGC
>DASYSH010000052.1:0-10717 GCA_036003525.1 Gemmatimonadaceae bacterium
GCCATGATTCCTCTATTGCGCTCAGCGAAATCGATTCCACTGAACTTCCGCGCCGAATCGCCGCTCAATTCGACCGTGGACGGACCGCCCCGTGCGCGAGAGAAAAGATCAGGAGCGATCGCGATAAATCCCTCCGCGGCGAGCTGATCAGCGACGCCGCGAACCCATGTGGAGAGTCCGAAGATTTCGTGCACGACGACGACGACAGGTGCTTTGCCGGACTTCATCGGATAGACAATCCACGCCATGAGAGAGTCTTTCGATCCTGGCTCCCATGCGAGTTTCACCCACTCGCCGTGGCGCGGTGACGCCGCTAGTCGTGCGGGTGCGGCGACGTTGCTCGCGGGCAGTCCCGGCGTGCCTTGCGACGTGGACATGCCGGCCATCGGCGCGCGCATGTCCGCAGCGCTCATGTGCGCCATGTGATCGTCAACCGCCGCCGACTGCGCGGGTTGCCAACGCTGAAGCGTGCAAGCGGAGAGAAAAATTGCGGCGAGAACAACAGCTCGTGTACGACGCATTGATGCAGACCTCATTGAGGAAAAGGGTGCGGCTACTAACCTATGCGCGCTGTGCGCTGTTTGCATCTGGAACGTCGACCACGACGACATCGATGTCACCTTTGGTGGTCGTGAGTGCCAGGCGCGGAACGGCTCGCAGCGTCGCCGCATCCATAATGAAGGGGTGGCCCCTCTCGATCCCGCGCGGATAGGCATTCCAATCGCGCAGCTGTTGCCCAAGACGCTCCAGTTTGTCCGCGTCACGGTCGATGCGGATCTCCCAGACGCTCGGAAAGACATCGACAAGCGGCCGGCGGCGCCGGGGCTTGGGCGGGCGTCCGCGTCCGCGTGGTTTTCCGAATGCGAAAGCGGCCGAGAGGGACGCATTTGCAGTTGAATGAAATCGCTCGAGGTCGATTCTCAGGGCAATTGCGCCGTCCGAAGTCGCGGCAAGGCGCACTCGATGCGGGGCGGCGGACGGATGAAGCACCAAATCCGCGACTTTCGCGGCGGATTTGAGCGGAAGGCCGAGTTCATGATTGAGCATGCGGACCATTCCCCACCACCTGGCGCCGCTCGGGGTGCGGTGCATTCGCCTCGACAGTATTCGGCGCGCATTGTTCAGCCAATTTCTGTCCGACCGCGTCGCCAGGGCCATTTGACCGTATGTCATTTATTTACATACTAACTACACATATTTTATAAGCAACAAAAACGACCGCTTTATCAGCCAAAAAATACTATTTCCAATCTCCAAGCCACTCGACGACCCGTTCTTCCATGTAATAATGCTGCGACCATGGGTTTCCTGCGACCCATCCGACATGGCCGCCAGTCGCCGAGAACTCGACAGAAAGTGCCGGATTTCGTCTCGCTATTGCGCGGACTGATTCCAATATCGACTTGGGCAGGAACGGATCGTTCCAGGCATTCATCAAAAGGGTCGGAATGCAGATCCGTTCGAGGAAGCGGATCGAACTCGATCTTTGGTAATAGTCGTGAGCTCCGGTGAATCCGTGCACGGGACCGGTGAGCAGATCGTCGAACTCGAAAAATGTGCGCGCCGCACGAAGTTTTTCGATATCGCACAGATCGGGGTAGAGTTCGAGCTTCTTCTCCGTCTTCGCGACGAGCGTACTCAGAAAATGGCGTACGTAGACGCGCGCGAAACCGTGTTCCATTAGCCGGGCACCCGCCTCAAGATCGAATGGTGTGCTCACCGCGGCGGCCCGCTCGATCTGAGCTGGAGCATTCTTTCCCTGCTCGCCGAGCCATTTGAGGAGCACGTTTCCGCCGAGCGAAACGCCGCACATCACCAGACGCACGTCTGAATGCTCGGCGAGCAGCCGGCGCACGACAAAATCGAGATCCGTCGTCTCGCCCGAGTGATAAAAGCGGCGCGCGCTGTTGACTTCACCATCGCACGTGCGAAACATCATCATGTCGCCGCTCCATCCGCGCTTGCGCGCTTCGTCGAGCATTCCGTGCGCGTATTTCGCGGTGATCTTGCCTTCGAGCCCATGCAGGATGAACAGATGCGGCACGCCCTTCGTGATCGTTCCCATCCGGACGAGCGTGACGTGGTCGCCGTCCGGCGTCGGGATCCGCTCGAGCCGATGAGGCACTGGCGCGCGCCGCCGAACCATCTTTCCCCAAATCGTCGGGAGATGCGGGCCGGGGAGCCACCAGGCGGGCCTAAATTTCGAAACGAGTTCGGGCATTATCTAATGAAAGGATGTGACCGACCGGCGCGGCGAGTCATATTATAGTCGCGTCGGCTGTCTCGCCGTCTGCGATCCCGTCGTGCCGGCGTTCCGCCGTCCGCCCACCGCCGTCTGCCGTCTAAAACCATGGACGTCCAAGTCTTTGGCACCCACAAGCATGCCGACGTCCGCAAGGCGCTTCGCTTTTTCAGCGAACGGCGAGTGAAGGTCCATTTTGTGGATCTGAAAGAACGCGCGGCCAGCAGAGGTGAGCTCCAACGGTTCGCGCAAAAGTTCGGCGTCGGCGCGCTCATCGACAAAACTTCCAAACGCTACGCAGAGCTGGGCCTCGGTGTCGTGCGGTACGACGATGATCGCTGGCTCGACAAGCTCGCCGAAGAACCTCTCGTGCTGCGCGTGCCCCTCGTGCGCTGGCAGCACAAGGTGACGATCGGCCTCGCTGAAGACGACTGGAAGGGATGGCTCGAGGCAGGCAAGGCGTGATCGCAATGTGGGGTGGGTTCATCGCGTTCGTGCTGATCATTCTCGCCCTCGACCTTGGCGTGTTCAACCGAACTCCACGGGCGCCGAGCATCCGCCAGGCGCTTGGCTTCGCAGGCGGCACCGCTTTGCTGGCGCTGCTTTTTGCGGCGTTCGTCTATCAGGCGTACAGCAATCATTGGGCGGGTCTCGGACTCGTACCCGACGGCATTGACGGGCATGTCAACGACGGCCGTCTCGCGTCGGTAAAGTTTCTCACCGGGTACGTCATCGAGATGTCGCTCTCGATGGACAATGTTTTCGTAATTGCGCTGATTTTTCAGACGATTCGCGTGCCCGCGGAGAACCAGCATCGCGTGCTTTTTTGGGGTGTGCTTGGTGCGCTCGCGATGCGCGGGGCGATGATCGCCGGCGGCGCTGCGGTCGTCGATCGATATCACTGGGTGCTGTACGTGATGGGCGCTTTTCTCGTGATCACGGCGAGCCGGATGTTGCTGGAAAAAGAGAAAGAAGGCTCATCGGAGCAATCCGGACTTGTGCGCTTTCTGAACAAAAACTTTCGCGTGACGACCGAGTTCCACGGCGGACGCTTTCGCATCACCCGTGGCGGCAAAAACTGGATCACTCCGCTGCTCGTTGCGCTCATTCTGGTGGAAAGCACCGATCTGATCTTTGCGATCGACAGCATTCCCGCGATCTTTTCCATCACAACGGATGCGTTTCTGGTTTTTACCTCGAACGTCTTCGCGATTCTCTGCCTGCGTTCTTTGTATTTCGGACTCGCACACATGCTGGCGAGATTCCAGTATCTCAAGACCTCGCTCGCCTTGATACTCGGCCTCGTTGGGGTGAAGATGTTGACGGCCGTTTGGAACGAGGCGCTGTTCGGCGATTCGATTAATTTCTGGATGCTTGGGACGGTGGCGGTGATTCTTTCGGCGGGTGCGGGCTTGAGTATCCTGGCAGACCGGAGGTCGGCGCGCTGATGGCGGAGACGACGAAGAACATCGCGACGACATCCGCCGAATTTGGCGCCCGTCCCCGCGACGACGAACTCGACCTGTTCGGCATCACGCACGTCGGGAAGGTTCGCCACGAGAATCAGGATCACTTTCTCGTAGCGACCGTTCATCCGGAGCTCGTGATCCACGAGACGAGCCTGCCGACGCCCGCAGCCCTGCTGATACACGGCACCCGTCTCGCGACCGTCATGCTGGTGGCCGACGGAGTCGGCGGGAGCACCGGCGGCCGGGAGGCGAGCCAGCTCGCGATCGAATCGATCACGCGGTACGTGTCCTCGTCCCTGCGCTGCTACCACGCCGCAGGGTCATCGCAGGAAGACGAGTTCGTGAACGCGCTCCGCGAGGCGACGCTCGAAGCGCACGCGACCGTGCGCGCGGAAGCGGCACAACGGCCCGAAGCGCACCGGATGGCGACGACGCTCACGCTGTTCATCGCAGTGTGGCCGTGGGCTTATGTGGTGCAGGTCGGCGACAGCCGCGCATATCACTATCACAGCGGCGCGCTCATGCAAATGACGCGCGACCAAACGATCGCGCAGGATCTGGTCGATCAGGGTGTGCTTTCGCCCGACCGTGTGGCGAAGTCGCCGTTCAGCAACGTCCTCGCCAGCGCGATCGGATCAGACTCCGCTCTTCCGGAAGTAACGCGGGTAAAAATGGATGGGAAGGGAATCTTCCTGCTCTGCAGCGACGGGCTGACGAAACATGTGAAGGATGATGAGATCACGGCGGAATTGAAAACGCTCAAGTCGTCGGAGTCATCATGCCGGCACCTTCTCGATCTGGCGCTCGAACGCGGTGGATCGGACAACATCACCGTGATCATCGCGCGCTCGACGAAACCCTGACAGCCGTTTTTGGAGGATCGTGAAATGGCGGTGCAAAAGAAGGCACAGAAGGCACAGAAGGGAAAGACGGGAAACAAAGGAAAAACGAAACGCGGAGCGGGCGATGTGCTCGTTCTCGTCGGCACGGCAAAGGGCGCGTTTATCGTGCGTTCCGACAAGAAGCGGAAGAACTGGAATATCGGGAAGCCGCATTTTCCCGGTGAGTCGGTCTATGCAATGGCATACGACGGTCGCGGCGGAAAGCACAGACTGTTTGCAGCCACGCGCAGTTTCCACTGGGGCAGCATCATTCGTACGAGCGACGATTTCGGCAAGACTTGGTCTGCGCCGGATCGGCAAAATGTGAAATTCCCTGAAGGGTCGGGGCTGTCGCTCATCCAAGTCTGGCAAATCAAGCCGGGGCCCGAGAGCGATCCGAACTTGATGTGGTGCGGCGTGGAGCCTCACGCATTGTTCGAATCGCACGATCGCGGAACCACGTGGGAAGCCGTGCCGGGACTGTTGAATCATCCGCATCGTCCGAAGTGGACGCCAGGCGGCGGCGGGATGTGCCTCCACACGATCGTGCCGGATCCGTCGAACGAAAAAAGAATGGGCGTGGCGATGAGCACGGGCGGTTTCTACCGCACCGATGACGGTGGCAAGAGCTGGGCGGCGCGAAACGTCGGCGTACGCGCCGAGTTCATGCCGAACAAGCACCCGGAATTCGGACAATGCGTGCATAAGGTCGTGCATCATCCGAGCCGTCCGTCGACACTGTTCTTGCAAAACCACTGGGGCTTGTACCGCAGCGACGACTGGGGCGACACGTGGCGCGACATCGCGAACGGCGTGCCGAGCGACTTCGGGTTTGCGATGCAGATGCATCCGCACGATCCCGAGACCGTGTACATCGTGCCACTCGAGAGCGACGGCTTTCGGTGCGTACCCGAGGCAAAGCTGCGCGTCTACCGCACGAAGGACGGCGGCAAGTCATGGAAGCCGCTCGCAAAAGGGCTGCCGCAAAAAGGCGCGTACGAGACGGTTCTGCGCGATGCGCTCACCGCGGATACCCACGATCCGGCGGGACTCTATTTCGGTACGCGCAGCGGAAAGTTGTTTGCGAGCAACGACGAGGGTGCGAGCTGGTCGGCAATTTCCGAGGCGCTGCCGAGCATTTGCTGCGTGAAGGCGGCGGTCATCGGCGGATGATCACTTTTGTTCTGCCCGAAGCGCTCATGCCGCTCGCGCGCGGACTCGGCACGGTCCGCGTCGAACACGAACGCGGAACCGTTCGTGACGCCATGGCAGCGCTCGGCGCGCGGAGTCCGGGCGTGGTGGATCGGGTCCTTACGGAACAGGGTGAAGTTCGCGAACATGTGAACCTCTTTCTCGGCGAAGAGAATATCCGTTTTTTGGACGGGCTCGCGACGCCGGTTCGGGACGGAGACACAATCGTCGTCGTGGCATCGGTCAGCGGCGGGTAGGCGCCGGGCGTAAGAGGGTATTGCGCATACACACTGGAGAACCTGGAAATGCATCGCACGTCATACGCGTTCTTTGCCGCAGTAGCACTCCTCGCTGTTGCGGCTCCCATTGCGAAGGCGCAGGGCACCGCGGCCGCGCCGGCGGGTGCCGACACGACGATTCGCCTCGACACGCTGCGCAATCCCGAAATCAAGGACATGGTCGCGCGGCTCGACCTTGAGAAATACAAGGCGACCGTCAAAGGACTCACGCAGTTCGGCGACCGGAGACAAGGCACCGCGCGCAATCGCGCGGCCGTCGACTGGATCGAGGCGCAGCTCAAGAGCTACGGCTGCACGAACACCGAACGCATCACCTATACGTACACGACGCCGCGTCGCGACACGACTGGACGCGGTGGCCGTGGCGCAGGCGGCGATACCACGGGCCGCGGCGGACGGGGAGCAGGCGTGGGGCGCGGCGACTGGGTTTCGGGCGCTCGCGTTCGCGGTGTGCGAACTCGCACGGGCGTAAACACCGATTCACTGAAACAGACGGATCTGAAACTGCGCGCGCTGAACGCCGAGCCCGCGACCGACGGCGAGCGGCAGGAAGTATTCTGCACGAAAATCGGGACCACGCATCCGGATGAGATGTACATCATCGGCGGCCATATGGACGGACATGGGTGGGGCGAAGCCGCGAACGATGATGGATCCGGCACCGCGCTCGTGATGGAACTCGCGCGTATTTTCAGCAGCCCCGACATTCAAACGGACCGCTCGATCCGGTTTGCGCTTTGGAACAACGAAGAGACCGGCACGAACGGTGCGCGCGCGTACATCGTGCAGCGTCAGGCACTTCAGGGAAAAGAGAGCCCGGCCGGGTCGGGAAAATATCCTGAACCGAAGTGGCTCGGCATGATCCAGCACGACATGATGATGTTCGATCACGGCATGCCGAGGCCGGATGGCACGATGAGCCCCGATCAGCGTCCCGAAGCGGATGTGAACATCGAGTTCGCCATGACGTCGCGGTTCTCCGAGGGCGCGCAGAAGCTCGCGTGGGCTCTCGCGACGGCAAACGACAAGTACGCGACTGATTATCCGGCGCAGGTCGGGCAGCACATGACGAACACCGACAGTGGTCCGTTCCAGAATATTTGTCCCGCGATCAGCCTTCGCGAAAACGAGCGCGGACGCGACATTGGTGCCGGATGGGATCCTCAATGGCACCAAGTCACGGATCTCTACTCCACGTACAGCGACAAAGATTTCCGTCTCGGTCTCAACGCCGCGCAGACGACGCTCGCCGGTGTCGCGACGCTGACCGGAGCCAAGCTGAAGAAGTAAGTGCGCAAACTGATCGCGGTGTGCGCGGCGGCTGTGCTGACCGCCGCGCACACCCTCAGTGCGCAAGGAGCGCCGCCGGCGTTGCGCGGTGAGTGGACGGCGTACGGACACGACGCGCTCGGCAGCCGGTACTCGCCGCTCGATCAAATCACGCGCGAGAATGTGAAGAGCCTCGAAGTCGCGTGGATATATCGCACCGGCGACACCACGCACACGCGGCAGCCCACCAAGTTCGAAGCCACGCCGCTCATGGTGGACGGCACGCTGTATCTCTCGACGCCATTCGCGCGCGTGATTGCGCTCGATCCGGAAACGGGCCGCGAGAAATGGACATTCGATCCGCACACCGACCGGGGCATGAGCTTCGGCGACTGGGCAAATCGTGGCGTCTCGACGTGGCTCGATGCGAAAGCGCCGGCCGGCAGTCCATGCCGCCGCAGAATTTACGTCGGCACGGTCGACGGAAGAATTTTTGCGATCGATGCGAAAAGCGGTGCCGTCTGCAAGAGCTTCGGCGACAACGGCATGATCTCGCTCCAGCGCGGACTTCGCAACGCGCCGTCGTTCGCCGAGGAGTACGAGCTCACATCGCCGCCCGCAGTGATCAACGGGATGATCGTGACCGGATCGTCGGTCGCGGACAACACGCGCACAAACGCGGCGAGCGGTGAAGTCCGCGCCTTCGACGCGCGCACCGGGGCGCTGCGCTGGACCTGGGATCCGATTCCGCGCGATTCAACCGATGCCGCGTGGAGCACATGGCGCGGGCTGATGGCGCACACGACAGGCGCGGCGAACGCATGGAGCGTACTCGCCGCCGATTCTACGCGCGACATGGTATTCGTGCCGACGGGCAGCGCGAGTCCCGATTACTATGGCGGCGAGCGACTCGGCGACAACCGCTACGCCAACTCGATCGTTGCGCTGCGCGCGTCTACCGGAAAAGTCGTGTGGAATTTTCAGGCGGTGCATCACGACATCTGGGATTACGATGTCGCGTCGCCTCCCGCGCTCGTGGAAATCATGCACGAGGGCCGCAAACGCGCGGTCGTCTTGCAAACGACGAAGACGGGACAACTTTTCGTGCTCGACCGGGACACGGGCGTGCCGGTGTTTCCGGTTGAAGAACGCCGGGTGCCGGAAAGCACGATTTTCGGCGAGCACGTTTCGCCGACACAGCCGTTCAATTCCGTGATTCCGGCGCTCAGTCCGCAGGTGTTCACCCTCGACAGCGTGTGGGGGCCGACGCCGGCCGATCGCGACGCATGCCTCGCGCAAATCCGGCCGCTTCGAAACGATGGCACGTTTACGCCGCCGAGCGCGGAAGGCACGCTGAGCGTGCCTTCGAACATCGGCGGCGCGCACTGGGGCGGTGTCACGTTCGATCCGTCGCGCCACATCGTCGTCGTTCCGGTGAACCGCGTACCGGCGTTCGTGCAGTTGATTCCACTCGACAAACTCGACACGCTCGACATGCGGCAGAACGCGAGCCGCCTTGGTGATCAGTACACGCGGATGCACGGCACGCCGTACATGATGCGCCGGCGCCTTCTCATCAGTCCGAGCAGGGCGCCTTGTTCGAAGCCGCCATGGGGCTCGCTCGTCGCGATCAATCTCGAAACGGGCGCGCGCGCGTGGGAAGTTCCGCTTGGCGATCCGGTCGCGCTCGTGCCCGGACTCGCGGGCGTTTCAAACACGTTGCTCGGGACGCCGAACCTTGGCGGACCGATATCCACCGCATCCGGAATCGTTTTCATCGGCGCAGCGATGGATCCGGTGCTGCGCGCATTCGACGTCGAGACCGGAAAAGAGCTGTGGCACGGAAAACTTCCCGGCGGCGCGCGCGCGACTCCGATGACGTATCAGGTCACGGCGCGAGGCAAGCAGTACGTCGTCGTGTCGGTCGGCGGCGGCGACGAGTGGGGCCGCGGCGACTACGTTGTTGCATTCGCGCTCAAGTGACGCGCTACGGTTTCGCGGGCACCGACACGTTCTTCACGTCGACATAAAAATTTTCATCGACACGCACGTCCGCGCCCGCGGACGGCAGCCCGGCGAATTGCCACGTCGTCGAGGGCTTGATGCGCGTATAAGCGCCACCGCCTAGCGCGACCCGCAACGGCATGTCAAACCCGGGAACGACGTTGGCCCAGCGGTATGAAAGCGTCGCGGCGTCGACCCGGTATTCGAACACCGGAATTTTCGTCGTCCTCAGATATTGATCGAACACTTTCGACAAGTTCACCCCCGACTCCGACGAGATGTACTGCTCGAGCTGGGAGCCCATGATCGTCTGGTGCCGGAACGTTTTCTGCGCGCCGCGAAGAATTCCGCGCCATTTCTCGTCGTCGTCGATGACCTGCCGGATCGTGTGCAGCATGTTGCCGCCCTTGTAGTACTTGTCGCCCGATCCTTCGTCGTTCACGCCGTACTGTCCGACGATCGGGCTGTCATTCCGCACGAGCACCCGCGTACCGATCTGATATTCGGCGCCGGCCTTCGTCCCTTCCTGACATTCCGTGTAAAGACTCTCGGAATAATTCGCGAAGCTCTCGTGCACCCACATATCCGCGCCGTCTTTGTCCGTGACGCTGTTGCCCCACCATTCGTGCGCGCTTTCGTGCACGATGATGAAATCCCACTTCAGGCCGTGACCGGTCTTGGAAAGATCGCGACCGAGATAGCCGTTGTGGTAACGGTTCCCGTAGGCGACGGCGCTTTGATGCTCCATGCCGAGGTGCGGCGCTTCGACGAGCTTGTATCCGTCTTCGTACCACGGGAACGGACCAAACCAATGCTCGAAGCAGGTCATCATCGACTTGGCCTGCTTGAACTGTTCTTTGGCGGCTTCGAGATGATATGCAAGCGGCCAGTAATCCATCGACAGCTTGCCGGCCTCGCCGTTGAACGTCTCACTAAAATGCGCGTACGTGCCGGCGTTCACCGAAACACTGTAGTTGTTGATCGGACTAACCACGAACCATTCGAACGTCGTCGTGCCGTCGGGGTTGTGCGTCGTGCTGCGAAGCCGTCCGTTCGAAACATCGACCATCGGATCGGGAACGGTGATCGCGATGCGCTGACTGTCGGGTTCTTCCGAGAGAATGTCCTTGTTCGGCCACCAGACACTGGCGCCCAGTCCTTCATTCGCGGTGGACGTCCAGGTATTGCCAAGGCTGTCGCGGCGCCAGATGTAGCCGCCATCCCACGGCGGGTTTTTCGCCGATACAGGCTTGCCGTGGAAATACACGGTGATCGAATTGCGATCGCCGGTGCGCTGCGGCTTGGCGAGCGAAACGAAAAACGCGTTGCCATCACGGCGGTAGGTGACGCCGCGACCATCCT
>DASYSH010000053.1:0-2269 GCA_036003525.1 Gemmatimonadaceae bacterium
CGGTTCTGCGCGGGCGCGCGTTTGCGACGTTCGATCGCGAGGAGACTCCGCCGGTTGCGATCGTGAATGCATGGGCGGCGAAGCATTGGTGGCCGGGACAGGACGCGATAGGAAAAATCGTCCGGATCGATACGTCGCTCACGCAGTCGGTCGAGGCGACGGTCGTGGGCGTGGTGAAGGACTACAAAGCGTCGGCACAGAACATTCTGTTGTCGGAGATCGGGCCTGAGATTTATCGGCCGTACCTGCAGTCGCCGTCCGCCTTCCCGTCCTTTTTCATTCGCACGAGAGGCAATACGGCGCAGCTGGTGCAGCCGCTGCGGCGCACGCTCGCGCGATTGTCGCCGGATCGCCCGGTGACGACATACACGGTGGCCGATCAAACCAACCGTCAGCTCAGCGGCGTGCGCCTCGACGCGATGCAGACGCTCGGGTTCGCGGTGCTCGGTCTCGTGCTCGCGCTGATCGGGATTTACGGTGTGCTGTCGTATTCGGTCGGGCAGCGCACGCGCGAGATCGCGATTCGCGGGGCGCTGGGTGCGTCGCGCTCGCGAATCGTGGCGATGGTTGTCGGTGACGCGCTGCGGCTCACTGCGGGCGGAGTGGTTGTTGGACTCGGCGTCGCCGCACTCGGGAGCAGCGTCATCGCCGGGATGCTGCACGGCACGAATGCGCGCGAGCCGGTTGTATATGTTCTGGTCGCGATTGGGATAGTCGCGATGGCGGCGGTTGCGAGTTATTTGCCCGCGCGACAGGCCGCGCGGACGGAGCCGGTCACCGCGATGAAAGCGTTCTGAATCCAGTCGACATGATTAGGGGTGCGGCATTGCTCATGTGCCGAACGGGTATGCGCCATTCCCGATCTGTACTCCTGTTGCTCGGCGTCTTTGCCGGCCACGCCGCATACGCGCAGGCCGCCGGAGATGTCCGAGGGAAGGTCGTCGACCAAACCGGAGCGGCCGTCGAAAACGCCGACGTTGAACTTCAGCCTGGGTCGCTGCGCGCGACCACGCTCGATGACGGGAAGTTCGCGATCACCAACGTCCCGCGGGGCGTGTACGTGCTCTCGGCACGACGGATCGGATACGAACCGACGGACGTGAATATCGCCGTCGGTGATTCGAGCGCGACGTTTACCATCACTCTCGCGCCGATCGCCAAACAACTCGATGCAATTCATATCCGCGAAAAATTGGAGGGGATTCAATACCTGGGCGTTGTGCTCGATCAGTTCGACGTGCCGGTGACGGACGCGGAAGTGGTGGCGATGGGCATCAACAATCAGCTGAAGACCGATGGCAGGGGACGCTTCACCGTGCCGAAGCTCGCAAAAGGCACGCTCGCGATTCGGATTCGCAAGGTCGGATACGCCGCCTACCTGGGTTCGTCGCGCATTCTCGCGGAGCGGGCCGACACGATCAGGATGTCGCGGCTCGCGGCGGCGCTCACGCCGGTCGAAATCAAAGAGCGGAGCGGATTCGGCACGGACGAGGGCGTCTATCAGGATCTCGATAAGCGCACGCGCTGGAAGGGCGCAATGGCCGCCACGATCTCGCGAGAGGAACTCGCGCAGGAGGGCAGGGCGAACCTGTGCGACGTCTTGCATCGCGTCGGCGACGCGAGTCGGTTCGCTCTGCTCACGCCGACCGCTTGCAGCCGATTTCAGTTCCGTGTGCTCATCGACGGCGGCAAGCTGTGCGAGAAGAGAATGCTGACCGACTTCATCGCCGACCAGGTGGAGATGGTCGAGTATTTCCCGGCATCTCAAAATCGCCGCATTCGTATGACCAGCGACTACTCAGGGACTCTCGCGGCGCGTGGCTGCCCGCCGGAAGTCCTGGTGATCTGGATGCGCCCGCAGGCGCCGAAGCCCGCGGCAGAGCGGGTTGTCGCGGTCGACCCGGATCCCGCCGTCGATTCCACGATTCAGCGGATGCCGCCCGTCGAGGTTCAAGTTGCGCTCGCGAACCCGTCGCATCTGCAAGGCCAGGTCGTCGACTCGCTGAACCATCCCATTCGATCGGCCGTCGTGTACACGGAAGATCCGCTGAACGCGACGATGACCGACAAGAACGGATATTTCAAGTTCGGTGCACTGCCGTCCGGTCCGATCACGCTTCGCGCGGAGCATGGCGGATTCGTCCCGATCGAGTTTCAGCTTCGGCTTCCGCCGGATTCTACAGTCGGCATCGGGCTGAAGCTCTTGCCCGCCACGACGCCGGTTGGAACGATGCAGCTCGACACGACGGCTGCGCAGGGCCGGATTGTG
>DASYSH010000054.1:0-6447 GCA_036003525.1 Gemmatimonadaceae bacterium
GCGGTGTCCGCAAACATCTCGCGCACGATGCGCCAGATGGGCGGCCCCGGCCCGAAGCGGCGCGGCACACGTGATGACGGGTCGCGCGAAGAAGTCGAAGCCATGCGCGCGGCGGCGGCCGAGGTCGAGAAGAAACTCGTCCGCGTCAACGAATTCATCACCGTGAGCGAGCTCGCCGACATTCTCAAAGTGCCGGCCACGCAGATCGTTTCGTTCGCGTTCAAAAATCTCGGCCTGATGGTCACGATCAATCAGCGCCTCGATTTCGACCAGATCGAATTGATCGCGAGTGAATTCGGATTCAACGCGCAGAAAGAAGAGGAGTACGCCGCGTCCGCAGTCGAAACCGTCGCCGACGCGCCCGACACGCTTCGCTTCCGCCCGCCGGTCGTCACGATCATGGGTCACGTCGACCACGGCAAGACATCGCTGCTCGACTTCATTCGCAAGGCGAACGTCGTCGCGGGCGAAGCCGGCGGCATCACGCAGCACATCGGCGCGTATCACGTTACGACGCCGAGCGGAAAACAGGTCACGTTCCTCGACACGCCCGGCCACGAGGCGTTCACGGCCATGCGCGCGCGCGGCGCGCAGGTCACGGACATCGTCGTGATCGTCGTCGCCGCGGACGACTCGGTGATGCCGCAGACGATCGAAGCGATTTCACACGCGAAAAACGCCGGCGTTCCGATCATCATCGCGATCAACAAGGTCGATCTTCCCACCGCGAACGTGATGAAGGTGAAGCAGGAACTGTTGCAGCACGGCGTCGTGCTCGAAGAGTTCGGCGGCCAGGTGCTGCACTCCGAAATTTCCGCGAAGAAGGGCACGAACGTCCAGAATCTCATCGATCAGATTCTGTTGCAGGCGGAAATTCTCGACCTCAAGGCGAATCCGTCGCGTCACGCGACCGGATCCGTCGTCGAAGCGCAGCTCGACGCGGGCAAGGGTCCGGTCGCGACGGTGCTCGTGCAGAACGGCACGCTGCATGTCGGTGACGACTTCATCTGCGGCCTCTTCTCGGGCCGCGTGCGCGCCATGTTCGATGAGCGCGGCAAGGCGGTGAAAGAAGCCGGCCCCGCCATTCCGGTGCAGGTGCTCGGCATGGTGGGTGTGCCGATGGCCGGCGATCAGTTCCTCGTCGTCGAAGATTCCACCGAAGCACGGGAAATCGCCCAGCGTCGCGAGCGTCTCGACCGTGAGGCAAAGAGCCGGCGCACGAGCAAGGGCGCCGTTTCGCTCGAAGACTTCATCGCGCACGCCGCGGAAGGCGAGAAGCGCACGCTCAAGCTGCTCATCAAGGCGGACCAGGGCGGTCCGGCGGAAGCGCTCGCCGACGCGCTGTCGCATCTGTCGAACGCGGAAGTGCAGGTCGAGGTGATTCAGCGCGCCGTCGGCGCGATCACCGAGGGTGATATTCTGCTCGCGAAGGCGGCGGGCGCGATCATCATCGGCTTCCACGTGCGCCCCGACAACAAGGCGCGTTCGGCGGCCGAGCGCGAAGGCGTCGAGATCAAGCTCTACAAGATTATTTACGAGGCCGTCGCCGATGTGCGCGCCGCGCTCGAAGGCATGCTGCGCCCGGACGAAAAGGAAGTCGTGTTCGGCGAGGCCGAAGTGCGCGACACGTTCAAGGTCTCGAAGATCGGCACGATCGCCGGCTGCCACGTGCGCAGCGGTGTGATCAATCGTCAGGGCCGCGTGCGCGTGATTCGCGACGGCGTCGAAGTGTACGACGGCGTGATCAGCTCGCTGCGCCGTTTCAAGGACGACGTCAAGGAAGTGAAGGACGGATTCGAGTGCGGCATCGGTGTCGAGAACTTCAACGACATCAAGGTCGGCGACCTGATCGAGTGCTATCGCAAGGAAATCGTCGCGCGCACGCTCGTCTCGTCGGCAAGCAACTAAGAGCAGTTAGCAAACAGATGCCCCGCGACACCCGTCGTCCCGACCGCGTAGGAGAAGCCGTTCGCGAGGAGATTGCCGCATTCCTCGCGGGCGGCGTGAAAGATCCGCGCGTCGTGGGGCTCGTGACCGTGACGGCGGTGGAAATGTCGCGCGATCTCGCGCAGGCGAACGTGTTCGTGAGCATTTACGGGAGCGACGAAGACCGCGCGCTTACCATGAGCGGTCTCGAAAGTGTCGCCACCGGACTGCGCGGGCGCGTGGGTCGCGCGCTGCACCTGCGCATCGCCCCGCACATCACGTTTCGTCAGGACGAGAGCATCGCGCGCGCTTCGCGGATCGAGACGCTGCTCGCAAGCCTCAAGCCGTCGCCGGTCGCAGACTCGCCGGAGCCGTCGGGCGACAAGGGCAGTACGCCCGAAGGAACCGACAACGGCCGCTGAAGGGCTGCTGCTCGTCGATAAACCCGCCGGCGTCTCCTCGCACGACGTCGTCGCCATCGCGCGCCGCTCGCTGCACGAGAAACGCATCGGGCACGCGGGCACGCTCGACCCCTTCGCGACCGGTCTCCTGATTCTGCTGCTCGGCCGCGCGACGCGGCTCATGCGCTACGTGCGGGACGAGCCCAAGATCTACGAAGCAATCGTGAAGTTCGGCGCCGAAACCGACACGGAAGATCCCAGCGGGACCGTCGTGCGCGAGGCGCCGCTGCCGTCGCGCGAGGCGCTCGAACGCGCGGCGCTCGCGTTCGTCGGCACGATCGACCAAGTCCCTCCCGCATTTTCGGCGAAGCAGGTCGATGGCGAGCGCTCGTACGATCTCGCGCGCGCGGGGCGCGCCGTCGCGCTCGCACCGGTTGCGGTCACGATTCACGAGTGCGCGCTCAGTGCGTTCGAGGAGACCGCGTCGGGAGTATCGCGCTGCGCGATGCGCGTCTCCTGCGCGGGCGGCACCTATGTCCGGTCGATTGCGCGCGATCTCGCGCGAGCCGCCGCCAGCGCCGCGCATCTGACCGACCTTCGCAGGGTGAGCGCCGGCGGTTTCTTCGCGGCGCAGGCATTCTCGCTCGAATCGCTGCAGTCCGGCGCGGTCAGCGTCGCGCCGCCCATCGCCGCGCTCGACGGGTATCCGGCGCAGGGCATTACGCCGGAGGAAATCGTGAGCGCCGGCCGCGGCATGACGATCGAAGCACGCGTCGATGGCGGCTACGCGTCGCTGATCGACGAAAGCGCGCGCGCGCCACGGCGGCTCGTCGCGTTCGGCGAGCGCGTCCGCTCGGAATCAGGCGATCGCTGGCAGCCGCGCGTGGTAATGCGAGATGCGTGACCCCGAGGGCGCGGCGCGCGCGACGCGCGGGAACGTGGGCTCCGGCGACGTGGAACACGCGACGGGTGAGAAGACCGACGGGAATGACGGCGTCGTGCTCACGGTCGGGACGTTCGACGGCGTCCATCGCGGGCATCGTCTCGTCCTCGCGCGCGTCGCGGCCCGCTCGAAGGAGACGGGACTCGCCAGCATGCTCGTCACGTTCGCGCCGCACCCGCTCGAGATCGTGAATCCCGCCGCGGCGCCCCTGCTGCTCACCGCGGGCGATGAGAAGACCGAGGTGCTTGCCGGGACGAAGATCGACCGTGTCGTCGTGCTCCCGTTCACGCCCGCGCTCGCCGCGTACAATGCCGAGCAGTTCGTCGACGAGGTGCTCCTGCGCGGCCTGGGCATGCGCGAACTCCTTGTCGGCTACGACCACGGCTTCGGCCGCGGGCGCGAGGGCGACGTCGACGTGCTCAAGTCGCTTGGCATATCGCGCGGATTCGGCGTCGATGTAGTGCCGCCGGTGCCGGGCCGCGATGGCCGGCCCGTGTCGAGCACATCCATCAGGCGCAGCATTGCGGGCGGCGATCTCGCGCGCGCGGCGGACGGCCTCGGTCGCCCGTACTCGCTCAGCGGCGTCGTGGTGCACGGGGCGGGCAGGGGGCGCGTCCTCGGATTCCGCACCATCAACATCGCGCCCCCGTCACCGCGAAAACTGCTGCCGCCCGAGGGCGTTTATGCGGTCCGCGCCGAGACGCCGACGGGGTTGTTCGGCGGCATGATGAACCTGGGCCCGCGCCCGACCTTTGGTGACACCGCGGTTTCACTCGAGGTACATCTGTTCGACGCCGATGGCGACTGGTACGGGTCGCGCGTGCGAATCGATTTCGTCGCCCGGCTTCGCGATACCAAAAAATTTTCGGGTCCGGACGAACTCATGAAGCAGCTGGCGCGCGACGAGCAGTCCGCGCGCATCATAATCGGCAGGGCGCGCGCTGGATTTTAGGGCTCCCGCTGGCTACTCTTCAAGGCTTCTGTAAAACCGCAGTAACAAACACTTCCTCATCGGCTTCGGAATGTCGAACCTGCAGTATCGCATGTCCGCCATCGGCGCGCTGATTTTGCTGTCGGGCTGGGCATTGTTCCCGCGAACCGTCATCGAGCGCAACCGCCGCAACGGCACGTTCGTGACCGATACGGTCAAGCGCGTTCCGCTCAAGAAGGGCCTCGATCTCCAGGGCGGCATGCACCTGACGCTCGCGGTCGATGAATCCAAGGGCGCCATCGCCGGCAAGAGCGAAGCGCTCGACCGCGCGCTCAAAGTCGTCCGGACGCGCATCGACCAGTTCGGCGTCGCGGAGCCCGTCGTCCAGAAGGCCGGCGCCGACCGCATCATCGTCGAGCTCCCCGGAATCGACGATGAGCGCCGCGCAACGGATGTCGTCCAAAAAGCGGCATTCCTCCAGTTCCAGATCACCGACAAAACCGGTGCGTTCGAGCGCGTAATTCCGCGCCTCGACGGCATCGTGAAGGAAAAAAAACTCAGCGGCGCCGCGCCCACGCCCGACGTTCGCGGCGACTCGGCGAAGTCACCGGCGATCAAATCGCTGTTCACGCCGAAGGCCGACACCACGAAGAAAAAGGGCGACGATTCGACGTCATCCACCGGCCCGTTCTCCAAGAAAATTATTCCGGCTACCGCGCTCGGCGCCGGCGCAATGCCCGGGCTGTTCTACGTCGCCGCGAGCGATCAGCAGGAAATCGACGCGTATCTGCAGAACGCGGACATTCAGGCCGCGCTCCCGCCGGGCAAGGTGCTGCGCTGGGGCGCCGATTCCGTCGTCGCCAACGGCCGCGCGCTGATCCCGCTGTACGCGCTCGACCGCAACCCGATCATCACCGGTGAGGCGCTCACGGACGCGCAGCCCACGCTCGAGCCGATCGATGGCGCGGTCGTCACGTTCACGCTTACGAACGAGGGCGGACGCAAGTTCAAGAACGAGACGGGCAAGCACGTGAAGGACAACATGGCGATCGTCCTCGACGATCGCGTCATGAGCGCGCCGGTCATCAACAGCGCGATCGGCACGCATGGTCAGATCACGATGGGCGGCAAGGATCTCGCGTCGGCGCAGGATCTCGCGATTGTGCTGCGCGCCGGTGCGCTTCCCGTTCCGCTGAAAGTCGAGGAAGTGCGCGCAATTGGTGCGAGTCTCGGCGCCGACTCGGTGCAGAAGGGCATCACCGCCGGCGTGATCGCGGTGCTGCTCGTCGTCATCATCATGCTTGGCTATTATCGGTTCGCCGGAATGCTCGCCGTGTTCGGCCTCGCGCTGTACATGCTGTTCACGCTCGCGGCGCTCGCCGGATTCAGCGCGGTGCTCACGCTTCCCGGCCTCGCCGGATTCGTGCTTTCGATCGGCATCGCCGTCGACGCGAACGTGCTGATCTTCGAGCGCATTCGTGAAGAAATGGTGCACGGAAAATCGATCCGCACGTCGATCGATGAAGGATTCAAGCACGCCATGAGCGCCATCATCGACTCCAACGTTTCGACGGCGCTGACCGCCGCCGTGCTCTACCAGTACGGCACGGGCCCCGTGAAGGGCTTCGCCGTCACGCTCATCGCCGGTATCGCGGCATCGATGATTTCGTCGATCTTCGTCGTGAAGACCTTCTTCCTGATCTGGCTGAACCGCAACAAAACCGCCGAGACGCTGAGCATCTGATGCTGCGAATCCTTCACGATACGAAATACGATTTCATCCGCTGGTGGCGCACCGCCGCCGGTCTCACGATTGCGTTCATCGTGATCGGCATCGGCTCGATCTTCGTGCGCGGCGGGTTCGACTACAGCGTCGAATTCACCGGCGGCACGCTGATGCAGCTGCATTTCAACGCGCCGCCCGAGCAGGGCAAGATTCGCTCGGCGCTCGACGCCGGCGGCATTCGCGATGAAGAAGTGACGACCTTCGGCAGCCCGAGCGACTTCACGATTCGCGCGCGCTCCGACTCGACGAGCGCCAGCGCCGATTCCGCGTCGCGCAAGATCGAAGGCCTGCTCGTCACCGGATTCGGCCGCGACGCGTTCAAGGTCGTGCGCACGGAGGCGGTCGGATCGAAAGTCGGCAGCGAACTCGCGCGCGGCGCGATCATCGCGATTCTCGTCTCGTTCTTCGTGACGCTCGTCTACCTCGCGATCCGGTTCGACTGGCGCTTCGGCGTGGCCGC